>CBDURB010000017.1:0-13213 GCA_965369585.1 uncultured bacterium | reverse complement strand
ATGTTCGGCATCTCCGAGGGGCGCATCGCCATCGCCTCCAACATGATCGGTATGTGCGAGTTCGCCCTGGACGCCTCCCTGGAGTACGCTAAGCAGCGCAAGACGTTCGGCAAGCCGATAGCGGAACACCAGGCGATCCAGTTCATGCTGGCGGATATGGCGATCGACATCTTCACGATGAAGTACATGGTGCTGCAGACGGCGGCGCTGGTGGAGAGCTTCCCCCAGACGGGGCGGATGCCCGTCAAGGAGATCTCAATGGCAAAGGCCTACGCCGTCGAGAAGGCTCAGGAGGTCTACGACAAGGCCATCCAGGTCCACGGAGGCATGGGCCTCTCATCCGAACTGCCGCTGGAGGAGGGGTTCCGCATCTGTCGCACCCTGCGCATCCCCGATGGCACCGGTGAGATCCAGCGCCGCACCATCGCCCGCCAGATGCTTCGCGGCGATACGGTCTTCTAGCGGTTGTCGGCGGAGATCATAGCCGCCGCTGTCGCCATCGCCTTCCTGGCGGCCGCCTGTCAATCTCTGACGGCGTTTGGGTTCGCCCTGGTGATGGTGCCGCTGCTCGCCCTGACCTGGGAGGTGAAGGCGGCCGTGGTCACCAGCACGGTGCTCGGTACGATCGTGCTGGTTCCCCTGCTGTACGAGGTTCGGGGTCATATCCGGCCCCGGCGGGTGGTGCCGTTGTTCTTGGGCAGCCTCGTGGGTATACCGCTGGGCATCGTCGTCCTCGAACGTATCGACGCGACGGCGCTGGAGGTGGTGGTGGCGCTGGTGGTGATAGTGGCGGCGCTCATGATGTATCTATCGCCGCAGGCTCCCTTCGAGCGGTCCGTTCCGCTTCTGTCCTTCCTGGTGGGCGGAATCAGCGGAGTCCTGCGGGCGGCCACCAGCATGGGCGGTCCGCCGGTCGTGCTCTACACCCTCACCTTCGAGCCTGAGATAGAGCGGTTTCGGGCAACGCTGCTCGCCTTCTTTCTGCCGGCGAGCCTGGTGACTATAGCGGGGCTGGCCATCGCCGGCCAGATCAACGGTGACATCTTGGTCGCCACGGCCGTCGGACTGCCGGCGGCGGTGCTGGGCTCCCTGGTCGGGCGGTGGGCGCGCACCCGTGTGTCCGAGGCGGTCTTCCGGCTCGTAGTGCTGGGCGTGCTGTTCGCCAGCAGTGGCGCCGTGCTCGCCGCCGCCGCCGGCGGCCTTGGCTAGAGCCAGGCCCCAGTCCTTGATACGATAGCCTCGGCATGCTTACCAAGCGAATCATACCCTGCTTCGATGTGGCCGAAGGCCGCGTGGTGAAGGGCGTTCGCTTCCTCAACCTGCGCGACGCCGGCGACCCGGTGGAGCTGGCCGCCAGCTACGACGAGGAAGGCGCCGACGAGCTCGTATTCCTCGACATAAAAGCATCGCCGGAGGGACGCGATACCTCCCTGGGGATGGTGCGCCGCATCGCGGATCAGGTATTCATCCCCTTCACCGTCGGTGGGGGCATTCGCACTACTGAGGACGTTCGGCTGATGCTGGAGTCCGGCGCCGATAAGGTGGCGATCAACACCGCGGCCGTGGAGAACCCGGAGTTCGTCGCTGAGGCGTCGGCCAAGTTCGGCGCCCAGTGCATCGTCGTCGCCATCGACGCCAAGAGGACGGGTAAGGGCCGATGGCAGGTGCACACCTACGGCGGCATCGGCGGCGGTACGCCCGTGGAGCTGGACGTTGTGAAGTGGGCCGTTCGCTGCGCCGAGCTGGGCGCAGGCGAGCTGCTGCTAACCGGCATGGACGCCGACGGCACGCAGGAAGGCTACGACACCGAGCTTACCCGCGCCGTGTCCGAATCCGTGCCGGTGCCGGTCATCGCCTCCGGCGGCGCGGGCAACCCGGAGCACCTGTACGACGCTATCGCTGAAGGGAAGGCGGACGCCGTGCTCGCCGCCTCCATCTTTCACTTCGGCACCCACCGCATCCGCGAGGTCAAGGAGTACCTGGCGGAGCGAGGGGTGCCGGTACGTCTCTAGCCGAAAGGACGATCCGATGCCCCTGAAGTTCGATGACCGCGGCCTTATACCCGCCATCGTCCAGGATAGCGCCAGCGGCGAGGTGCTGATGTTCGCCTGGATGAACGCGGAGTCGCTGAAGCGTACGCGGGAGTCAGGCCAGGCCTGGTTCTGGAGCCGCAGCCGGCGGGAGCTGTGGCATAAGGGTGCCACCTCCGGCAACACGATGGCGGTGCGCGAGATACGCAAGGACTGCGACGAGGACGTGCTGCTCCTGAAGGTGGACCCGGCGGGGCCGGCCTGCCACACCGGCGAGCGCTCCTGTTTCTACCGCGAGCTGGAGGCCGCCGACGCTTAACAGATATCGCGGAGGCTAGCCCTCCTGAGGCTGGGTGGTAGAGGTTCTCTCCGCGGCCTCAGCCGGCTGTATGCCCTCCTGTGCCATCACCTCGCGTAACGCTCGCAGCGCCACCTCTACCTGCGAGTCATCCGGCTGGCGTGTGGTGAGCTTTTGGAGCGCAAGGTTCGGCCACATCAGCACGCGGGCGACGGGATTGCCGTAGAACTGTCCACCGAGGCGGATCAGCTCGTAGGCGATGGCGGCGATGAAGGGGATCAGCACCACCCGCGACGCCACGCGCATCCACAGCTCCTGCGAACCGAGGGCCGCAAACAGCACTACCGACACCACGACTATTGTGAGAAGAAAGCTCGTACCGCAGCGCACGTGCGCTGTGGGATGGCGCTGGACGGAGGCCGGCTCCAGGGGGTCGCCCGCTTCCAGGGCGTGGATGGACTTGTGCTCAGCGCCGTGGTAGGCGTAAACGCGTCGGATGTCGGGCACCAGGCCGATGAGACCGATGTAGGCCACCAGAATTGTCAGCCGGATCAGCCCTTCTATCACGACCACGACTACGGAGCTATCGATCCTGCCCTCTAGCCAGCTCGTAAGGAGCACCGGCCCGGCGAAGAAGATCGCCGCTACCACAACTAGAGCAGCCAGCCCCATGCCCATGACCGCCAGGGGGCTGATCTCGTTCTCCTCCTCGCCCAGGGCCACGTTGGAGGAGAAGATGAGCGAGCGCATCCCCAGGGCCATCGTCTCCCACAGCATGATGACGCCTCGCGCGAAGGGGATGCGCTTGAGAAGGCCGGTGTAAATGCCACTCAGGGTCTCGCGGCGAACGGCGATCTCACCGTCGGGGCGGCGGCAGGCCACGGCCACGCTGTGCGGGCCGCGGATCATCACCCCTTCGATTACCGCCTGGCCGCCGTAGTGCAGAGTCTGCTTCGACATCTCGTCTACCTGTTTATACGAAACTCGGGCCGAGAGCGTCTCCCGGCCCGAGTACTGATCGAATCTCCTACGGGCTACTTCAGCCCGTAGCGCCTCTTGAACCGCTCTACTCTGCCAGCCGTATCCACGAGGCGCTGCTCGCCGGTGAAGAACGGGTGACACTTGCTGCACACTTCGATGTGTACCTGGGGCTTAGTGGCTCGTGTCTCCCAGGTGTTGCCGCAGGCGCAGGTGAACACTGCGTCCACGTAATCCGGGTGGATTTTCGCCTTCATGCCGTCGCCCCTTCGCTCACCTCTAGCACGCTAACCTTCTTCTGTCCGCCCTTACGGAAGGGCTGGAACTTCACGCGGCCGGGCACTTTGGCGAAGATTGTGAAGTCGCGGCCCATCCCCACGTTCACGCCGGGGTGAATGCGGGTGCCCCGCTGGCGCACGATGATGGTGCCCGGAAGCACCAGTTGACCATCGTAGCGCTTGACGCCGAGCCGCTTGGATTGGCTGTCGCGCCCGTTTTTAGCGCTACCGCCGCTCTTCTTATGTGCCATCGCTAGTCACTCTCCGTCTTCATGCGTGTCCTTTTCGGCTTCTTGGGTTCGCTCTTGGCGGTGGGCTTACGGGCACGTGTTCGCGGCGCGGGCTTCGCCTCCGCTCCCTGCGGTTCGACGGGTGTGGCCTTAGCCTCCGCTTTCGGCTTGCTGGCTCGCGTCCGGCTGGCAGGCTTCTTCTCCGCCTTCGCTTTGGACGGGCGGCGCCGTTTGGGCTTCTCCTCTGCCTCCGGCGTCCCTCCCGCCGTCAGTATCTGGCGCACCACGAGCCGGGTGTAGCCCTGGCGGTGGCCCCGCCGGCGGCGGTAGCGAGTCTTCGCCTTGTACTTGAAGACGATTATCTTTGGACCGCGGCCTTGCTCCACCACCTCTGCTATCACACGCGCCCCCTCTAGAACCGGACGGCCGACTTTAACGTCGCCGTTGCCGGCAATGAGCAGGACGTCAGTGATCTCAACTGTGGAGCCGACCTCGGCCGGCAGGCTGTCCACGTCGAGGAGCTGCTCAGGCTCAACTCTGTACTGTTTGCCGCCGCTGCGGACTATGGCGTAGATTTCCACTTCCTCCTTAGGGCCCCTTATTGACGCCCAATGTTCGATTCTAACCACATGCCGATGTAGTGTCCATCTCCTGGCACAGCGAAGGGCTCACCAATAGCCCTGGGACGACGCGGGAATCCGAGGCTAGTGCAGATCCGGTTCGAGCTGCGAGGGCGCCTCCCAGGCTAGACCAGGCTCAGTCTTGGGGGTCTTCTTCGTCGATGTCTCATCTGTGCTGCTGTCCGCAGTCTCGTCCGTCTTCGGCTTCTTTTCAGCCTTGATCAGCTCCTCGGGCTCCTTGCCGGGCTTAGACTCGAGGATGGCCTGGAGGGCCGCGCCCTCTATCGTCTCTTCCTCCCGCAGGACCTTTACGAGCTGCTCCAGCTTGTCGCGGTTCTTGGTGAGCTGCTTGGTCGCGGATTTGTACGCCTCGTCAACGATGTGGCGTACCTCTTCGTCTATCTCCTCCGCCACCTTCTCGCTGTAGTTGCGCGTCTCGGAGATCTCGCGGCCCAGGAAGACCATCTCCTCCTTGCGGCCGAACGTGCGTGGGCCCAGGTGTTCGCTCATGCCCCACTGGGTGACCATCTGACGCGCCAGGCTGGTGACTTTCTGCAGGTCGTCCTGGGGCCCCGTGGTCGCTTCCTCGAATGTCAACTCCTCGGATGCCATACCACCGAGGAGCGCCGCCAGCATATCCTTGAACTGGGTCTTCGTGTACAGGTGGCGGTCTTCCTCCGGCAAGAAGCGGGTGAAGCCGCCGGCCATGCCGCGGGAGACGATGCTTACCTTGTAGGGCGGGTCCGCCTTCGGAAGCAGGAACCCTACCAGGGCGTGCCCGGCCTCGTGGTAGGCGATGATCTCCCGTTCTCGCTCGCTGATAACGCGGCTCTTCCGCTCCGGGCCAGCGATGACGCGGTCTACCGCCTCGTCGAACTCCGCCATCGTCACTTTCTTCTTGCCGCGCCGCGCGGCCAGGATGCAGCCCTCGTTCACCAGGTTCGCCAGGTCGGCGCCGGAGAAGCCGGGAGTCTGCTTGGCGATGACCTCCAGGCTGATGCCGCTCTCCAGGGGCTTGCCCTTAGCGTGGACCTCAAGGATCGCCCTGCGGCCTTTGATGTCCGGCTTGTCCAGCATAACCTGGCGGTCGAAGCGGCCGGGGCGCAGCAGCGCCGGGTCCAGGATGTCCGGCCGGTTGGTAGCGGCGACGATTATCACGTTGGTGTTGGTTTCGAAACCGTCCATCTCCACCAGGATCTGGTTCAGCGTTTGCTCGCGCTCGTCGTGGCTGCCGCCGAGGCCGGCGCCGCGATGGCGGCCTACGGCATCGATCTCGTCGATGAACACGATGCAGGGGGAGTTGCGCTTCGCCTGCTCAAACAGGTCACGCACACGGGATGCGCCCACGCCCACGAACATCTCCACGAACTCCGAGCCGCTGATGTTGAAGAATGGAACGCCCGCCTCGCCGGCCACGGCCTTGGCCAGCAGCGTCTTGCCGGTCCCGGGCGGGCCGACCAGGAGGACACCCTTGGGGATGCGGGCGCCCAGGGCGGCGAACTTCTCCGGGTATTTAAGGAACTCTACCACCTCTCCCAGTTCTTCCTTCGCCTCTTCCACCCCAGCCACGTCCAGGAACGTCACGCTGGGACGGTTGCCGCTGAACATGCGGGCCTTGCTCTTGCCGAAGCTCATCGCTTGGTTATTACCGCCCTGCGCCTGGCGCAGGAAGAAGAACAGGATGGCGACGATGAAGATTATCGGTAGGAATGTAAGCAGTATGCTGGGGAGTTTGCTCCAGAAGCTGGGCTCAGTAAGCTTCACCGGCGGAAAGTCCGCAGGCTCTATACCGGCGTCCTGTAGTACCTGGCGGACAGTATCGCCCGATTCCATTTTGGTCTTGAACGTCTGCTCATTGGGATCATCCGAGAGGAAGTACTTTAGATTCCTGCCGCTTACCTCAACCCGCTCAACTTCTTCGTTCTGCGCGTAGCGGATGAATTCTGTGAGCGTGGTTTCCTGATCGCTGGACCCACCCTGGTTAAACAGGGTGAAAACAATGGCGACTAGCGCCACCAGGATCAGCAGGTAGATAAAGCTGTTTCGTAGCCAGCGGCCGTTCATGATCTATAAAACCACCTTAAATGTCGAGGGGTAGACCTCGCAGGGCCTACCCTGTCGCACCGGACTCAATTATAGCAGACAAACGTATCTCCAACACTTGGGCTTCACATTCAATATGACGGCCATTCAGCGTAAGTGGTTGCAGTGTTAGGTCTCCATCTCCGAAGCGAGGGTGCCGGATTGGGCCCAGTTCTCCTTCGGGATGTCCTCAAATATCACGATCGTCGCCTCGGGCGTGGTGTGAGCGATGTTGACCATCGCCTCTGTTATCACCCTCGCCAGCTCCTGCTTTTGGGCGTGTGTGCGTCCAGTCCACATCTCCACTCGAACGACGGGCATAGCTACCTCCGCAACAGAATACGGTGATGACCCCAACTTAGTTTGCCGTTTACTCGTTGTCAAGCGGCAGCGAAGGATAATGGCTAAAACGCTTACGCTTATTGACAAACGATCGCGGTCGCAGATAGTATGGGGCGACGTCATGCGATTGGCCCCTAACCTCGCAGAGGAGCGGCTCCAATGGCTTCAGGGCCTCGGCCTGGTGGCCGGGGTGGATGAGGTCGGCCGTGGCCCTCTCGCCGGGCCGGTGGTGGCCGCCGCGGTAATCCTCTCCCCCATGTCCGACTTTCGCTGGCTGTTCCATGTCCGCGACAGTAAGGAGTTGAGCCCGCCCGAGCGTGAGGAGCTGGCCACCTACATTTGGCGAGACGCCCTTGCGGTGGCAGTGGGGTTCGTCTCCCATACATCGATCGACCGTATCGGCATCGCCGAGGCGACACGGCAGGCGATGCTGCGGGCTATCGGTGAGCTGCACCAGCGACCCCAGTATCTGCTCATCGACGCTCTATCCCTGCGTGCATGCTCACTGCCGCATAAGGGCATAATCGATGGTGACGCCCGCTGCATCTCCATAGCTTCCGCCTCTATCGTCGCCAAGGTCGCCCGCGATCGCTACATGGAGAGCCATGACCACAGGTTCTCCGGCTACGGCTTCGCCCGCAACAAGGGGTACGCTACGCGTCAGCACCTGGAGGCGTTGCGCCGGCTGGGGCCCTGCGACCTCCATCGCCGCTCCTTCAACCCGGTGAGGGAGATGGTGGCCGCCCGCGACCCTGTATAATCGCTGCCGACGAGCTTCTTCAAGAGAGGATCGCGCATGGCTGTAGTTAACTCCGTGTCCGGCCCCCTGGACACCGCCGGCCTGGGCTTCACTCTCATGCATGAGCACATCATCGTGCAATCGCCGGGGGTGACCAGCAATTTCCCCGTGTGGGATCGTGGGCGGGAGATCGAGAACGCAGTGGGGAAGGTGGAGGACGTCATGGCCCGCGGCGTCAAGACGCTGGTTGACCTCACTGTCGGCGACTGGCGCGACATCCCCTTCGTCCAGGAGGTGGTGCGGCGCACCGGCATGCAGATCATCGTCGCCACCGGTATCTACTCCGACGTCCCCCGGTATTTCAAGGGACGCACCGCCGACCACGCCGCCGAGCTGTTCGCCCACGACATCCAGGAAGGGATCGTCGATACCGGCGTCAAGGCCGGCATCATTAAGTGCGCCGCCGATGAGGCGGGCATCAATGCCCAGGTAGAGAAGATGCTGCGGGCCGCCGCCCGCGCCCATCGGGCCACCGGTGTCCCCATCTCCACGCACACCCATGCCGCCAGCCAGGTGGGCCTCAAGCAGCAGGACATCTTCGAGCAGGAGGGGGTGGACCTGAGCCGGGTCATCATCGGCCACAGCGGCGACTCCGAGGACATCGACTATCTGCGCCGTCTGATCGACCGTGGCAGCTACATCGGCATGGACCGCTTCGGCATGGACATGTTCCTGCCCACCGGCAGGAGAGTCGCCACCATCGCCCGGCTGTGCGAGCTGGGCTACGCCGAGAAGATGGTCCTCTCCCACGACGCCTCTTGCTACTTCGACTGGTATGACAAGGACATGATGCGGCAGGCCACTCCCGACTGGCATTACAACTTCATCCCCGACCACGTGATCCCGGCCCTCCGCGAGGCCGGGGTGAGCGACGAGCAGATACGCACCATGACTGAGGAGAACCCCCGCCGCATCTTCGAACAGCAGGGGGCGTACTGATGACCCGCGCCCGCCGTGACCTTGGCGATTTCGGTGAACGGGTCGCCGCCGCACACCTGGAGGCGAAAGGATATCGCATCCGGGAGCGTAACTTCCGCGTTCGCGAGGGCGAGGTCGACATAATTGCCGAGCGGGGCGGCACACTCGTGTTCGTGGAGGTGCGGACCCGGCGCGGTGAGTCTATGGGATCGGCGGCGGAGTCGGTGACAGCTGCCAAGGCGGGGCGTATCCTGGCGGCGGCTCAGTCTTACCTGCAGGCCGTGGAGGGCTGCCCGGCCGATCAGCGTATCGACGTCATCGCGCTGGCGCTGGCCAACGATGGGCGAGTGCTCTCGCTGGAGCACATTGAGAGCGCGGTGGAGGACGGTGGCGGCTAGCGGCGAGGGGTCGAGGCTGGGGCCCTCGACCTACAGGAGGTCGCCGGTCGCGGCCCTGGTGTCGCCGTCCTCTTTATAGGTCTTGATGACGTTGCGGGCGATGGTCTGCATATGCACCTCGTCCGCTCCATCGGCGAGACGGGCGGCGCGGGCGTTTCGCATCATGCGCTCCAGCGGTGTGTCGGTCGAGTAGCCGAGCGCCCCGTGCACCTGGATAGCGCGGTCGATGATCTTCCAGAGGGCGTTGGCGACGTGTATCTTCGCCATCGAGACCTCCTGCTTGAACGGCAGGCCGTTCTCGATCTTGTAGGCAGCGTGTAACACCATGAGCTTGCCGGTATACAGCTCCATCGCCGATTCGGACATCATCCATTGGATCGCCTGCTTGTCGGCCAGGAGCGACCCGTGGGCGTAGCGGTTAAGGGCGCGGTCTACGAGCATCTCCAGCGCGATCTCGGCGGTGCCGATCCAGCGCATGCAGTGGGCGAGCCGGGCGGGGCCGAGGCGGTACTGGCCCAGCCGGTGGCCTTCGCCTCTGCCGCCGAGAATGGCGTCCGCCGGTACCCGCACGTCAGTGAGGCGGATCTCGGGGTGGTTGGCGGGGCCGGCCATAGTCTCGACGTCGCGGACGATCTCCCAACCCTCGGTGGGCGTGTCGACGAGGAAGGCGGAGTTCCTCGCCTGCGGCGGGTCGGCGTCGGGGTCCGTGCAGGCGATGACGATGGCGAACTTGGCGCCGTGGGCGCCGGAGGCGAACCACTTGTGCCCGTTAAGCACCCAGTCGTCGCCGTCTCTCACGGCCGTGGTCTGGATGAGCGTGGGGTCGGAGCCGGCCACCTCAGGCTCGGTCATGGCGAAGGCCGAGCGACACTGGCCCTCCGCCAGCGGCCGGAGATACTTCTCCTTCTGCTCAGGGGTACCCCAATGGAGCAGGGTGTGCATGTTGCCCTCGTCCGGGGCCTGAGCGTTGATCACAAACGGCCCGATGGTCGTGCGGCCCGCCTCGGCGGAGACGAACGCCATCCCTACGGGGCCCAGCCCCATGCCGCTCCACTCCGGCGGTAGATGGGGGTTCCACAGCCCGGCCTCGCGCGCTTTCTTGCGCAACCCGACGATGGCTTGAACGTAGGCGTTGCGGTCAGCCTGATCTTGGCGTAACTTCTCCTCTACGGGGCGGACCTCCGCGTCCATGAAAGTGCGCACCCGCTGGCGGACCTCTTCAACCTCGGGAGATAGGTTAAAATCGATGGGCATGACAAAACGCCTCCTTAGCGCGCCACAGTGGCACCGTGAGGGATTGTAGCCGGAATGGAACATACTGTCACGCCATCCCGCAGAACCATCGGTCGTGGAAACGGCATGCTCAGCGGAGGTGTGCCACGATGAGCGGTAGCGTCCCCGGCATAGACTTCGAGCGGTTGACTCCCTGGTTCAGGGCGAACGTCGCCGCCGTTGATGAGCTGCGGGCCGAGATTATCGGCCACGGACGCTCCAACCTCACGTACCGCGTCCATGCGGAGGGTAAGTCCTGGGTGCTCCGCCGCCCGCCGCTCTCCCACGTGCAGCCCACGGCGCATGATATGAAGCGCGAGTTCCGCGTGATCTCGGCGCTGGCCGCCACGGACGTCCCGGTGCCGGGCACGGTCGCGCTGTGTGAGGACACCGCGGTCAACGACGCGCCGTTCTACATCATGGAGTACGTTGAGGGGTTTGTGCCCGCCGATAGCGCGGAGTTCGCGCGACGTTTCGATGAGGCCCATCGCGGCCGCACCGCCGACCAGCTCATCGACATCCTCGTCCACCTGCACTCGGTCGTGCCGGCCGAGGTAGGGCTGGGCGACTTCGGCAAGCCGGAGGGCTACCTGGAGCGCCAGGTGCGGCGCTTCAGCGAGCAGTTGGCGCGGGTCAAGACCCGCGAGGCGCCCGATCTCGAGGAGATGGCTCGCCGTTTGGCCTCCGCCCTCCCGGTCCAGAGCAGCGGCGGCATCGTCCACGGCGACTACCGGCTGGACAACTGCATTCTCGATGAGGAGGGGCGGATCGTCGCCGTGCTGGATTGGGAGATGGCTACCCTGGGCGACCCCCTGGCCGATGTCGGCCTGTTGATGATGTACTGGGCGGACTCCGGCGCCGGTGGCAACCTGGCCGTGCCGGGCATCGCCTCAACCGCCGTCACGGCGCTGCCCGGCTTCCCCTCGCGTGAGGAGGTGACGGCCCGCTACGCCGAGCGCAGCGGGCGAGACCTGAGCAACCTGGACTTCTACACCGTCCTGGCCCACTTCAAGCTGGCGGTCATCCTGGAGAACATGCACGCCCGCTACCTGGCGGGGGGCACCGTGGGGTCCGGCTTCGAGGTCATCGGCCAGTACTCGCAGCTGCTGGCGAGTCGCGGCCTGGAGATCGCGAACAGCTCGCCTGTGACGGCCCTACGGGGATGACCAACCGCTAGAATATAGAGCTGTGTTCCGTCTATCGCCCTTGCGCGTCCGCGTCTTCAACACCTGCCACCTGCGCTACCGCTATCAGTACGTCGACAAGCTGCAGGCGCGGTTACGTGTCGCCGATACGGCGGGGTCGCTGGTGCACAACGTCCTCTGCGACTTCTTCGGCAAGCTCCCGCGGGAGCAGCGCGACCGGGAGCGGCTCATCGCCATGTACGAGGAGCGCTGGGCCGCGCTCTCGCCGCGATACCTGCGGATGCAGGGAGTCGAAGAGTTGCACGACCGTAACTTGGGTGCTCTCCAGCGCTTCGCCGAGCGCGAGGACCTGGGCGCCGAACCGTTCCAGGTGGAGGCGTACGTCCAGGTACCGATCGCGCCCGAGGTCACCCTGTTCGGTCGCATGGACCGCATCGACGAGGAACCGGACAAGACCCTTCACATCATCGACTACAAGACCGGCGCCCACCCCGGCGACGTCGACCCCTCACAGCTGCACCTCTACGCTATAATGGTCGAGAGGAAGCTGGAGCGGACGGTCTCTCGCGCCTCCTTCTGGTATCTGGAAGACGGCTCCGTCTGGACGACCGCACTCACGTCTTCAGACAAGAAGCAGACGCTGGCCGGGGTTCTGGCGACCGTGAAGGATATGGAGAAGGAGAAGAAGTTCAAGCCCAACATAGCGCCCCACTGTGGGGGCTGTCCCTATCTGTACACCTGCGAGGTGCGAGAGGAGATAGCCCAACGTCGCCAGGCGGAGGGCTGGTGAGCGAATGCCGATCTACGAGTTCCGTTGCGGGCGCTGCCGCCGACGCACGTCCGTGTTCACCCGCAGCATCGGCGGCGAGATTGAGGCCGCCTGCTCCCATTGTGGCTCGAACGATATGTCTCGCCTCATCTCTCGTGTCGCCGTTGTCCGCTCCGAAGGCGACGCCTTCTCCGGCCTCGACGAGTCCAGCCTGGCGGACGTGGACGAGAACGACCCGCGCTCCATGGCCCGCTGGGTGCGTAGCATGAGCCGCCAGATGGGGGAGCCGCTGGACGCGGAGGCGGAGGCGGATCTGGACCGAATGGAGGCCGGCGAGATGCCGGACGACCTGGGCGACGGCGATGGCGGCGACGACGCCTTTGCCGAGGACTGACGTCATGCCGATCTACGAGTACAAGTGCCGGAAGTGCGGACGGCTGACCAGCGTCTTCCAGAAGACGCTGAACGCCTCCCCAGACGCCCGTTGCAAGGCCTGCGGCTCCAAGCGGTTGGAGCGGGTCATCTCCGGCTTCGCATACCACCGCTCGGAATCGACCATCCTTCGGGACTACGGCTCGGAGCCCAAGCGGCTGGAGGACTACAAGGACCCCCGCCAGATCGGCCGCTGGACGGAGCGCAAGTTCAAGGAGTCGGGCATCGAGATGCCGGAGGAGGCGCGGAAGATGATCGACGCCGCCCGTGAGGGCGAGTTCCCGGAGCCGGTCAAGGACCTATAACCTGTAAGGGGTTTACCATGAACACCGACCGCCTGGACGAGATCGCGGAGAGCGCCCGCGAGCACTTTACAGCCAAGCACGGCGCTCGTGAGAAGGCGCTTCCCCTCTGCCGCGAGACGGTCCGCTTCTCCGCCAACGCCATCCGCTGCGTCCACCGCCGCGACTTCGCCGCAGCCGAGGAGCTGATCGTCCGGGCCGCGGCCAACCTTAAGGAGTTGGCTTCTGCCCTCGCCCAACACCCGGACATCCTGAACGCCGGATACGTACACGACGCCCAGAAGGAGTATGTCGAGGCCGCTACAACCCTGGCCCTCATC
>CBDURB010000016.1:0-13950 GCA_965369585.1 uncultured bacterium | reverse complement strand
CGCTCTCTCCCATGTCCCGAAGGTCCACCAGCGGGTACATGGGTATACCCTCCCAGTCCCACTTCGCCTGCCCCGTGCCGCCTATCGGCAAGAAGGCAAGCGCAGACAGCACGTCCGTCTGCATGAGCCGTGACGTGATGTGCTCCGCCAGGGTGCCGTAGCCCGTGGCGATGAAAGGCGCGGCTGAGTGCCAGAGCAGCCTCACTTCTTCCCCTTCTTCTTGGGCTTGCGGGCCTCGACGCCCATCATGCCCTTTCCGTAACTCGAAACCTTGATCTGTTCCATGCCCTGCTTCAGCAGCCGTTGGGCAATGTCCTGCGGCGTAAAGCCTGTCAGGTGAACACCGATGTCCTGCCCGGCGTTGAAGTACTTGCTCTGCTGATCCCCATAGATGACGCCCAGAAGAAGCGGGGACATCGCGCCGTCTTTCAGTATCTTTTCGGCTGCCGACTTCAGATCGGGCAAGCCGAGTATCAGACGACCCCCCGGCTTGAGAATCCGTATCCACTCCTCTAGCGTCTCGTCGGTCTCTTCCCAGCGGATGTGTTCGAGGACATGGTTGGCTTTCACCTCGTCGAACGACTCTTTCCACTCGGTCGGGAGGCAGCGCACATCACAACGGAAGTCGGGGTTCGCGGCTTCGTTCAGGTCCACCCGCACAACATACCCTTCAGGCGATGCTTCCTTGGAACCACTGTGCCGCGCTACTCCACAGCCGAGGTTGCAGACCTTGTATTTCTCCTTCATCGGGTCGGGCTTGGATACCCTATTGTCCCTGGCGCTGAGAGTGAAGAGGGTGTCGCTGCCCATATCGTAGTGCTTGCAGATGGTGTGCATACTTGCGTCTACGTACCACTTGAGGCCCGCCTTCTCAACGGACTTGGCGAAGGGCACATCCTCCGTCCAGGAAACAATGCCACCTTCGCCCTCAACCTTAGTCCCGGTGTGGAAGTACCTTTGTACAGTCTCGGCCCCTCCGTTTATGATGGCGGGATAATCCTCAATCCCCTTTATCTTGTCCAGGTCGGCAACGCGAACCATCGACATCCCCATCGCCCCCATTTTGACCTGGAACATCTCCCCGATCTCCCAGCCCCAGTAACTTCCCTCACCCCACTCCTTGTAGATGAGGGGGGCGGGTGGGTGGGACTTGGTTGCGTAGACGCCGGAAAGGATGGAGATGTCTGGGTTCATCTCCATAAGGGTGAACAGGTGATGCACACAGAAGCGCGGAGCAACCACGTCGTCATCCCAGAACAGGAGATAGCGGCTTCTGTTCTGCCTTGCCACCCAGGCAAGTTGATTCCGCGCATCCTCTGTTGAAAGCCCCGCTACTGTCATCCACGAAAATCTAGTCATGGCAGGCCACGTCTGACTCATCACGGAATCGAGAAGATGATGCGAAATCTTCCCCAACGTGGGGAAGCCGATCAGAATACTCGCCCTGAGTTCTTCTACCACGTGACCTCCTAGTTTTGGTTAGGGGGCGGGGAACCGCCCCCTAACCGCTATTGGCTTACCACGAACCACCCTCGACCCCACTCTCGGGGTCAACCATTATCGCCACACCTACGGTCTGCGCCAGCGCACTTCCCGCACCAGCAGCGCCGGCTGGGTGGAAGACGATGGTGTCCGCAGCGGAGATGCTTGCCTGAATGGCAGCGCCTCCCGTGGCGGCCAGGTCGTCGTTGTAGAGAGTCAAGGCGTAGGAGTCAGCTGTAACCCCCGGAAACGATGCCGTCTTCGTAGCGTTGGAAGCACACGCGGCGACAGCAAACGTCCTGAACAAGAAGTTGTCTACGTTAAAGAGCCTTGGCATTACCACGACCCTCCTTCCTGGCCGCTCGTCGGGGCAACCATTGCCACCAGGCCGACCTTCGCTTGGGCTACCGCAGTACCCGCCCCCGATGCCCCACTGGGCGTGAGGACTACTTTGTCGGCAGCGGAGACCGCCACGTTGAACCCTGATTGGGTCGTAGCAGTCATGTTGCTTCCATACATGATGAACACGTAGTCGTCGGTGGTGACTCCCACGAACGAAGCGGTCTGGCTTGCATCGGAGTCCAACGATGCCAAGGCAACGGTCTGGAATAGGAACTTTTCGGCGTTGAATAGTTTAGGCATCTTTCCCTCCTACCATGACCCGCCGTCTTGGCCACTGGTGGGAGCCGTCATCACCACCACGCCCGCTGTCTGAGCTACTGCCGTAGCCCCACCGAATGCGCCCATCGGGCTAAACATGAGGGTATCAGTAGCAGAGATTGCCACCTGAAGGTTCTCCTCTTCCGTGGCAGCCAGTCCCGTGTTCATCAGGACGAAGCAGTAGTCCGCTGTGGTAACTCCGGTCATTGTGGCCGTCTTCGTAGCGTTGGAGGTCATCGACGCCACGGAGAACGTCTGGAACAAGCAGTTCTCTGTGTTGAAAAGCTTTGGCATTCTCGGTCCTCCTTACGCGCCGTAAGCCATGATGGCCTTGCCGTTGACGGCCACCTCGCCCCGCACGATCCAGGTCGGGATCGTCCTGCCGTAGCCTCCCAACCACCACCACCCATAGTTCTGGAAGCGGCCCAGCTTGTCGAAAGGTCCGGTCATGACCATCGTCGGCTTCGGTCCAGAGACCGTGCTGTGAACCTTCGCCACGCTCATCCCGCCAAAGACGGGGATCGCGGCCACGAAGGCGGCATTGGTCACGGCGTCGTCGATGGCGTGCGCGAAGCGGCAGCCGCCAGCCGCGCCCGCTCCTATGATGTGCATGACGGTCGTAGAGGCGACGCTGTGGACAAAGACCGACTCAAGGTCCGTGGTCTCGGTCGAGCCCGTCTCTACGGTGCCGATGGTGATGTGGTCGCCCACACCGATGCTGGTCGCGGAGTTGATGTCGAGCGAGGTCTGGCCGACAGTGGCCGCAGCCTTCATCGAGGTCGCGGTCTGGGCGATGGTTCCCGCCGACTGGTATATCTTGCCCAGCGGCGACTCGGTGATCCGAATACCGCCCATCTTGGCTATCTCGCCGTTGTAGAGACCCGTCAACTGCGGCTGCTGCGCGTAGGACCAGGGTGTCCAGCCGTTGGTCTCCTGAAGGTCGCCGATAGCGAGGTCATGGACCACGGTCATGTACTCGGTGGTCTGCGGCTCAGAGACGCCCTGCGTCCGGCCAACCTTCTCCGAGGCCTGCCCGATTCCGGGCGCACCCACAGAGCGAAGCTGCGCCACGAGCGAGTAGAAGAAGTTGTATCCGGCCGCCTGCATGTCGTCAGCGACGGTATCGAGCTGGGCGCGGGTATCGCCCTTCGTTGGTCGGCGGTAGACGCTACCACCGAGGTAGGGGTTGCGGGCCAGGGCATCCTGGGTCAGTCCCGCGTTCCGCCCAACAAGCTCCTGGAAAACGGACGGGATGTCCGTCCGCCCCAAAGCCCGCAGCAACTTGGTGTCCTGGGCGGTGTTACCGTACTCGCCGACCGCTACGTTGATCGAGGTGTCAGCAAGCTGGACGCCCTCAATGTCCGTGTCCTCTGCGATGGTGGTCGTCGCCAGGTCCATGTTCCTGTAGACGACGATCTCGACGGTCGTGGCGGTGTTCTCAGAACCCGGAGCGATCACGCCGTTCGAGGGCACCCAGGGAAACTGATCCCAACGCTCTTGTGCGGCGGTGGCTACGAGGAACTCTGTCTGCAAGTGTGCAGAGACGACAGAGCTCGATAGTTCGCCTGTGCCGGTGACTGCCATGTTTTACTCCTAGAACTCGGCACCAGCCACTTTGGCCTCGTCATACAAAGCCTTTAGGGCGGTGGCTCCCAGTGCGCCGGGTGCTCCGTTCTTGTAGGCTTCATATGCGGCAAGGTACGTCTGCTTTTTCCGCTCGCCGTCGCCAGAGGGCGGGCTGGTGCTACCTGTCGAATCGATCCTCTCTGCGCTATGGTCGGGGGCCTCGGTGGGCTCTGCCGGTGCACTGGCCTGGGCCTCAGCCCTCACCTTCCGCACCTCCGGGATAGACCGGCGAAGCCGCCCCATCCTGGTAGCCGCATCCTGGCTTCCCTCACCGTAGTCAAGTAGGGGATCGTGGGGGTCTACCCCTGCGTCGCGGGCTTGATCCCGCAACTCGGAGAGGAGCGCGTCAGAGACCCGTTGGGCCTCGTGCGCCAAGGTCTGCTCTTGCTCTCGTGTCCGGAGTTCGGCGACCTCCGCTTGGGAAGCCTGCCAGAGAATCGCTACCTTCGCAGCGTTGCCCTCAGCCTGGGCCGTCGCGTCTTCTGCGCCCCGAGCCTTGGCAGCGTTGAAATACTGCCAGTAGTAGTTATCGGCCTGGGTCTCGACGGTGGCCGGGCCTACCGGCTGGGTGGCCGGTCGGGTGGCAATCTGCTGCTTTAGGTCCGCGATCTCCTTCTCCTGGGTGTCGAGAGCTGTCTTCTGTGCCGCGTTGGCCCGCTGAAGTCCCTTGTACTCCTCGCTAGGCTTCGGCGCTGCCGGTGGGTCGGTAGGCGGTGCGCCTTCCTGAGTGGCCTGTGCGGCCTCCTCGGTAGCTGTCTGCCCTTCCGTTACCATGATTCCTCCAATAAGAAAACGCCCAACGAGCTGTCGGGCGCTCTACTTGTAGAAAGTTTAGGGCTTCGGTTTGCCCCTGTCAACTAGTCTACGGAGCCACCTCTAGTGCGGCCTGTATCTCGGCCTGCCGTTCTAGGAGCATGGGTTGGATTTGCGGACCCTTCTCGTCTAGGAACTCATCCCGCGCGTTCGGGCGAATGCCCCACGTCAGCAGGCTAACGAGAAGGTCTAGGCGGCTCTCTTCCGCCTTCTGCCTCCACTTTGTTATCTCGGCCGTTACCTTCTTCGACAGAGGGTTGCGCTGCAAGATGTCACCCACCGGCATTCCCGCGCCAGCGTTGTCGGCGACGACCTGAGCCTTGAACTCCCTGAAGCTGGGCCGGCTGATTCCGGTGGCAGCCTCCACTTCACCCCAGAGGTTGTTCTTAGTAACAACCCCTTCCCAAACTCCCTCCGGGATTTCGTTGTAGCTGAGTTCGCCGGGTATGCCCGGAATGGTGAACGCCTTGACGTTCAGCTCGGCCAACTGTGACCGGCGAAGGGCCATGACGGGGGTGTCCCTGGCACCGAGGTTCATCTGGAGCAGGTCGAACTGGTCTTCCGCCAGCGTCCCCTCGAACGCCTCCACCTGCCCGTAGGTCTCCTCCCGCAACTCCGGGTGAATCATGCCCGTCTTCGCGTCGGTCGCATCCCAGAAGAGCCAGAGGTAGTGGTCATAGACCTCCCGCCCCGACCACTCTGACACGGCCTTGTTGGGCGGCTCGTACTGGTCTCTGTCCTCAGCCAGCTCCGGGAATGTCTTCTCGGCGTTGAAGCGGGCGGCTATGCGGTTCTGCTTGGCATCCCGGAGCATGTCGTTGGCTTCGGGGGCGTTGCTGAGGTAGCGGGGTTCCAGTTCGGCGAGAGCGCCCTCATACGTCTTGCTGGCTTCCTGTAAGGCAACGAACGCCTTGTTCCGACCGCCGTACCAGTCCAGCCGCTCGTCTACGGCAGCCTGGGCCTCCTCGACGCGAGGGTCCTTGTTGACCGCCTCTGTCGCTGAGGGGCCGTACTTCTCGGCCGCCTCGTCATAGGACATCTGGTAAGTCTCCTGGGAGACCGTATCCCGGATGTCGAACCGCTCCTGCCAGGGCGTCGTGTACGTCAGGACCGTCGCGCCGGCAGCGGCGGGAAGGGCGCGGACCAAGCCCATCGGGCCGTACTCCTCAACGGCGTCCTTGACATCCTGCCAGAACATCGGCATGAGCCGGTTCTCCAACATCATCAAGGCTGATCCAGTCGTGGGTTCTACCTGCTGGCCGATGAAGGTCTGCCCCATGTAGACATCCAAGATAGTTCCCGCCATTGGGTGCAGGAGGCCCTGAACTCGGCGAGAAACCGTCTCTAGCCGCCCCTTTTCATAGACCTCGCCGGATACGGTACTCTTGCCCTCGCCTGTGATGACCTGTCCTAGCATACGGATGTCGGGTTGGAAGCCCGCCCAGGTATCGAAGCGGGTGTCCCCGATCTTCATGCGCCCAAAGTCGGTTGAGCGCGGGTCAAGCTCCACATCAGCCACGCCAGAGATTTTCGCCAGAGAGGCCAGCGACAGGTTCATCGTGAAGAAGGCCGCGAGGTCACGGGCTACCTCCTGGCGCATGAGCGGGTTTCTCAGGCCAAGGTAAACAGCATAAGGCACTGTCTCCAAGCGGGAGGCTCGGAACCTGGGCGCGAAGAGGACACCTGCCAGTTCCGGCAGAACCTTCTCCGCCGGGCCGAGTTCCCCCCAGCCCGACGCGATGTTGATCCAACGGGCTAGGTGCTTCACGTCGTCCATGCCGTAGGCAGTGTATTTGCTCTCTCTGCCCGCCCGGATGTCTTCGCGGGCTAGACGCTGCCACGTCTGGAGGGTGCTCTTGAAGGTGTCAAAGCGGAGTTTGTTGAGGAAGGTGGTGTAGGACCGCTGTGAGTGCTTGATCCCCGGAAACTCCCCGACAAACCTACCAACCACGGTGCCCGGCTTGAGGGCAACATAAGCCTCCTGTGGGGTCACGATCCCGTAGGCTGCGCCAAAGCCGGGGTCGGCTATCGCCAGCCCGGCAGGCTTCGCCCAAGCATGGTACACGGGGTCTTCAACGATGGCCTCCAGCGCGCCCCTAGCTATCCGTTCATCTGAGAAGGACCGGACCATTGGCTCCCAACTCTTGACCCATGCTTCCCGCCCAACGAGGACGGCTCCTTGCCGAAGAGGGGCTGAGATGTCATAGCTCGCCTCAACGGTTCTGGGAATGTTCCAGACAGCCAGCAGTTCGTTCCAAGCCTTACGGGCGGGACCGGGGCCGCGCTCCACCTTGGTGAGGGCCTTGAACACGTCTTCGCCGAGGACCTTCGTCAGCAACCCCTTGTTGTATGGTGAGATGTAGCGCCCGCGCGTGACACCAGCCCCTGGGTCTATGTCTAGGAGAAGCTGCATCAGCGCCTCATAGGCGTTGTCCCTCTCGTAGGGCTTCAGCCTGGGTGAGGTAAGGACAATCCTGCCCAGGTCAGTGACCTCCTCAGTCGAGAGCGTGCCGGGCATCTCAAACTCAAGCTCTATCGGGCCACGCTTAGCTTGCTGCATCCGCCAGTGAGCTTCCTGCGGCGACATTTCGCCCCGTGCTACTCTGTCGCTATAAGCCTGCATCTTCCCCGCTGCCAGAACGCGCTTCTCGTGCAGCACGCGGGCATGTTCCGGCCGCAGTTTCTCAGCGGCCCGGAGAAGGTTCCTGAGCTTGATCACTACAGGAGCTAGGGGCACCTCACGGGGAGCGGTGCGGGTCGCCTTGCTGACGGACTCAGGCAGCCACAAGGGTTCCTGCGCGGGGAGGCGACCTGGTATCTCCAGCGCACCCTTGCCGGGTGGTGCCTCCTTCGGCGCGAGGATCGCTTCCCTGATAGCCCCCACGCGGGCGCGGGACGCAGCCCGCGTCGCCAACTGCCCCTTTGCGAAGGCACCTGCTCCACCGAGCACGGCAAGGGGCGCAAGGCTCGCCAGAAGCGGTAGGCCCGTCTCCTTCGACACGACCTTCCCAACCAAATCCTCCACTACCTCAAACGGAAGGTTCACGGCCTTGCCGGGGAGGCCCAGTTTGCCGGGGAGAGCCGCTGAAGTAGACATCCCCATGAAGCCCAGAATAGGCAGGATCGTACCCGGATTGGCGATCATGAGCGGAGTCAGGGCTGTCAGGAGCGTAGCGCCCACCACGTCTCGGCCCGTGAGCGGCTGCGTGAGCCCGAGGGACGGCGGAAGCTGGTAACGCTGCTTCTCCGGCACGGTTTCCAGCCAGCGGGCGTAGGCGTGCTCCAACTCCGGCCCGATGAACGCCTGGGGCTGTGCTCGCATACCCGCCCGAGGGGCAGGGGCTGGGCGAGGACCGCTCAGGATACCCTCCCAGGGTATCTGCGGGGGCGGTGTCGTGAAGGGCGGTGTGATATTCACCTGCGGCGTAGGCGTCCCAACGGGGGCCGGAGGCCCCGGCGGGGGCAGGAAGCCCCCGCCGGGCAAGGAGGGAGGGGTGATCGTCGGGGGAGCCCCGGCGACCGATGGAGGTGAAATCGAAGTACGTGTCGCGCCCTCCATGATCTTCCTTCCCTGGAGGGCAGAGTCGATGAAGTTCCCGATAAGGCTCGGTGCCGGCGACGGGTTGCCCTGGCGGCGCTCCCGGTCAAGGAGGTCTTGAAGTGACGGCATTATCCCCTACGCTGTAGGGCAGGCATGGCCCCACGCAGGCCCTGGAACGGCAGCAGCGACGCCCAGAGCACATCCTGCGGGTTCTGACCGAAGACGTCACGGATCAGGCCCATGAAGTTCTCGCCCTCAGAAGGAGTCATACGGTTTAGCGACTGCGGCGAGGGCAGCGGGAACCCGTGCAGTGCCTTGCTCATTTGAGGGAAGTCCAAGCCCTGCCCGAGGCCCAAGTTTCGAAGGTAGGGGAACTGCGCCATGCCGCGGCCCCAGACATCGGCCAAGGGGTCAGGGTAGCCTGGGAAGGCTCCCGCCCCTGGTCCAGCGGGGGCAGCGTTGGGCGTAGCACCGCGCGACACGCCCGGCACGCCCGTCGTGTAGACGTTGCCGCCGGCCTGGAAGCCAGGGATGCCTGGTGGGATGTACTGGCCCTCAAGGGCCTTGCCCTTCTTCTGCGGCGTGATCTTCACCTTCTCCGTCTTGGCCGGGGCCTGCTCATTGAAAGTGAACAGGGGCTGGCCGCTCTGGAGACCAATCGCCACGGCGGGCTCGGCCGGTATGTACGTCCCGCCCTTGGCGTAGGGGATGGCCTGGGGCGGCTGTGGCGTCGGTATCGTCGGCATACCGGGTGTCGGTCCCATCGGGGGGAGCGCGCCGAACCACGGCGAGCCCTGGCCGGGTATGTTCAGGATGTTCGCCAGTTGCGCGTTGTAGGGCGGCACCTCGCCGCGCGACTGAAAGAAGGACGAGTAGATGTTGGAGGGGGTTGAGAGCATCTGCTGGAGGAACTTGCTGCGATCCAGGCCCTGGGTGAACTGGAACTGCCGCTGAGCCTCCTGAAGCTTGGCGACATCCATCTCCTGGGAGAATGGGTCGTAGCGGAGAGCCCCACCCCCACCGCCCCCACCCTGTCCGTAGTTGTACTGTGGATTGACGCTGAATATATCCGGGTAGGCGCTGGCCCCCATACCCGGCATACGCTGAAGGCCCGCGCCTAGCTGCTGGAAGCCGGGGAACGGGAGGTTTCCCATAATCCCCCCAAGCCCGGAGAATCGTTGCAGCATGTCCATGTACGGAGAGGACTGATACCCCGACGGGATGACGGACATCTGAGGGCCATAGTCCCCCTGCTGGAACATCCACGGCATCCCGTACTGCCACTGGGGCTTGAAGGGGGCTTCGCCCTCTTCGGTGTCGCCCAGTCCTGTAATGCCTGTGCCTGGTCCGTTGCTCATCTCTACTCCCCTCCCAGGAACTTGCACGACGCGCAGGGCGTGCGCTCGCCCGGCTCGTGCTTGGCTATCGCCTGCAACTTCTCTATGTACGGCAGGGACTGTTCCACGTCCATGGGCATGAGCTTGGCCCGTATCCGCGCCCGCCTGCGGGGGCCGACACTCTCACGCGCCTTATGCATGGTGCGCGCAATCTCCGTCATGCGCTCTATGTAGCCCTGGGCCTCCCCGTGTATCCGCGTGGCTACGTCATTGCTGTCTGGCAAGTGCGCTGGCCCCCTGTCCCTGTATCCCGGTTGCCACGCCACCGGCGCCCGCGTTAGCGCTTACGCCCGTGGCTGAGGCCGCCTGGTTGATGCCCCGGCCCTGTTGCCCCTGCTGGGCCACGCCCTGAAGGGCCATCTGCTTCTCCAGCTCGATGAGGGCGCGCTCGAACTCCATAGCGTCTATGTCCACGCCCAGGTACTCCTCGGTGAGTATCTTGGATAGATGGTTGATAAACATGGGCGAGCGGAACGTCATGTCCCGGATCGTCTTGAACCTGATCTCGGCGGTGTTTTCGTACCCAGCCTCTTCGAGCGCCGTCTCGTCGTCGATGAAGCCCTGATTCCGCTTCTCCATAGCCGCCAGGGCGCGGCGGCTGTTCGCCTCCGGGCTGGTGTCGCCCAGCTCAACGCGGTGGTAGAAGGGGTCCGGTATCTCGGCCCGCGTCAGCCGGGGAGGGTTGTCCTGTGTGTCCTCGGCGGTCGGCACCTGTATGCTCTCACCCTTCTTGAGGAGCCGGTTGCGGAGGAGCTTAAAGGTCTTCTCGTTCACCTGCTTGGCGAAGTCGGCTGCCGCCTGGGAGACGGTGAGGAAGCGCAGGCTCGCCTGGGCGGACAGGACCTCCAGCTCCCCGGCCGTCCTCGTCCCGGTCGGCTTGGAGCCCCGGAGAATGGGCTGGCCAACGGCGCGCTCGATCCCCTGCTGGATCGTGCTGATCGTCGCGATGAGCGCCGCGTGAGGCGTAGGCGTGACAATGCTCTCTGGCTTGTTCTTGATGTCCCCGATGAAGTTGAGGAACCCGGGCTCCCACTTGAACTCGAACTCCCCCTGCTCCGCACCCACCACAAGCGGGGGTGCCGCGTAGAAGGCTATGATCGCGTCGAGCTGGGTCAGCCGTCGCCCCTCGGCCCGCAGGAGGGACCGAACGGGGCGAAGGAGGCCACGGGCCTTCTTGGAGCCCGTGCTGTCATAGGACTCCCGGCCCAGCCCCGCGTACTTCACCACGTAGGGGAGAGGGTGACCTTCCAGCCACTCGGGGCTCATCGCCCACTCGTTCTCAACCACGATAGCTCGCCAGCAGCCGGGCTTACCCTTTACCACGTCCTCTTGCCAGTATTCGATGAACTCAACATCGACCGGGCGAGTTGACTCATCCGCACCCTCGGGAAGATTGGGCCGTGTCCACTCGGGATAGTTGGCTACGATGTCGTCTGCGGTCCTCGTGTAGAACTCCATCCCCCACCGCTTACGGCCGTTGGCGGGGTCGTCAATGAAGAACCGGGGAGACAGGGGCTGGAGAGTGACGGGGAAGTCCATATCCCGCAGCGCGCGGATGTCCTCCAGTGCCTCGTCCTTCTGGGCGTTGGTCATCCCCTTCTTGACAGTAAGTTCGGGCCAACGGTCCCAGTCGAGCACGACCTTGCCGACCATTTTGCCGCAGAGGAAGCCCTTTCGCACCTCGTCACGAAGGGGAGCGAGGTCGGAGCCGTGGGTGTTCCAGTAGTTCCAGATGCCCTTGAGGAACAGCTTGAGTTTCCCGGCCAGGAGTTCCTTGCCGACCCTCTTCCCCGTCGTGGGGACGATGGCCCGGAGGTTCCAGGTGTCTACGTGGTCCACGGCCTCGTCAATGATGGCGGAGGCGGTCGCGGGGACGGTCAGGGGGAAGTCGCCTATCCCGTCCGGTGCCCAGTCGCCGTCGTAGAATATCTCCGCCTCGTCGAAGTCCGCGAAGAAACTGTTGAGGCGCTGCTGGCCCTGCTCCCTCCGCGTCAGTATTCGGGTCAGGTCTGGTGCTACCAAAGGATGCGTCCTTCCCGCAGATCGAACGCTGTGTAGTCGTCATGGTTGGTCTTGTTGACAAAGTACCAGTTCTGTACCCAGAGATGCCTGCTGGCGTGACAGCCGACCTGCGCCGACTCGCCACACATGACGTGATGCGCCATAACTAGACGAGTGGCTATACGATCCCAGGTTCGTCTGAGCATAGTAGAACTCCTCACGCTACTTTCACAGGCCCCAAGCGGCGCTCAGGCGTCATGGCTGGTTCGCTCGGCCCCATGTGCAGGTACGGCACCGGGCCAAGCCGGCCCCTGGTCCTCGTCACGAACCCGAACTGGTCCAAGAGCCCATAGGCAATCGCCATCCAAGCGTGGCTGAACCCCTCGGTGGAGTTCCGGTCGATCACGGTGCCCTCAAGGCCCGTCTTGAACTTCCACGGCCGCATACCCGGCACCGGCCCCTCGCCGATGTTGGCCTCCTTGAGCGCGCCCCTCATGCGGGGGCTCAGCACGATCTGGTCGCGGTGCAGGCTGGTCAGGATGCGCTCGACCGCCTCGTACACCTTCACGGGCCTATCCACGGGCGGGTCGAGCCGGATACCGGTCATGCGCTTCCACTGCTCGATCACGGACTCGGATGCCTGATGCTGCTTGCCAGCGAAGTCGATAACGCCCCTCTTGGAGACCGCGTCCCACCACAGGCGCTTCCTACAGAGAGCGATCATCTCCTCGGTAATGAGCTGCGGCTCGTACACCTCGTCAATGCCGAAGACGCGCTGCCCCTGCACCTGGAAGACCTCGATGGCGTAGGCCCCGCCGTAGCCGGGGTCTACCCAGAGGAAGACGGGGCCGCGCGCGGGATCATAGGCGAGCTTCGGGTCAATGTGGCGCACAGGGTCAAGGCCCTTCACCACGAGGCCAGAGGGAGGGACGGGGACGGCCGCGCACCGCTCCAGGAAGTAGTCGGGCGCGTAGAGGAAGTCCTCCATCTCCTTGATCTTGGGGTCGTTCCGGCCACCGGGGTAGTTGGCGGCGTTCTCCCAAGTCGGTAGGGAGAAGGACTCCAGCCGGATACCGTTCTCGGGAACCTGCCCGAGGCGGAACCAGTCGTGATACCACTGCTCGCTCTGCTCAAAGGTGCCCGATAGCAGCATGAAGGCGTCGTAGGCCGAGGCGCGGCCGACCAGACGGTCGATCGCTATCTTCTGACACTTCCCTGCCTCACAGATGCCGATCCCGTCCGGCTTGTAGGCCCGGATGTTCCCGATGTCCTCAAGGGAGCGCGTTTCCACGATATTGCCCGTGTTCCGCAGGTGGAGCCGCCACTGGCCCTCTTTCGGGGTCTCGGACCTGTCCAGGACACCGATCTCGTCCATCAGCCGCTCCAGGTAGTCGAACTCGATGCGCGGCTCGCTGTACGTCGGGCCGGCGAGCGTGAAGAGCCGGACGCGGCCCGGTGGCGGCGGGGCAAGGATGTTCGGTGCCAGTTCATGCGACAGCCAGTACGACTTACCGCCGTCCTCACCACCGGCTATGAGAAGCCTGTGCGCCTCCGACTGGTGTGCACGGAGGGCTGTCTCACTGACCGGGTGGTAGTTCACCGCGTTGTAGAACTGTGACCGTTTGCTCCACAGGAGCCTCTGCATCGTCCTCCCCGAACATGAACTTCGTGAGGGCCTTTACCGCCGCATCCTGCTGTGGGTCGAATGACCCCTTCCTGAAGCCCTCAAGGTCGGCGATAGCCTTGGAGTGGTGAATGTAGTCCCGGACCATGTGGGTGCGCCCGGAGGCGTCACGGTCGGTTCGCATATGCTCGTAGAGCCAGTTCCGGACGGCGTACTCCTTCTCTAGGAAGTCCGCGCGTCTCTTCTGTGCGTCCTCCATCGCCACAGCCCGTATCTCGTCATGGGCTTGGACAATCTCCTGCCGGTGGTTTGAGGAGAAGTTGGCGAGGGATTGGAGTTGCTTGCCAAGAACCTCGCCCGGCACCTTGATCTTGTTCTCCTCGCAGTATTCGAGGATCAGCCGCCGTGGGACGTTAAGGCCGAGCCAGTGTATGAGGAGCTGGTAGTTCCCCTGGTCTGTCAGCCACGTAGGCTGCCGGGGGATTACCTCAGTAGTGCCGGGCGGCCTACCAAGAGGCTTGCCCGTGCGTGGAAGTCCGCTAGGCACGCTTCACCTTTTTACGCTTCGGTAAGCCCCTCCTGGGCGTCGAGGCCAGCTTCTCCAGATCGTGCTCGGACATACCTGCGAAGCGCCGGGGCTTCTTGCCCTTCCGGCGGCGGGCCAGTTCGATGCCGGCGGCCTGCTGTTGGACCTTTGATTGGGCGGGAATGGCCCCTCCTTTGGTGGCGCGGCCCAGAAGGCCCGACCCCTCCGGGCCGCCACCTGCAACAAGAAAGGAGCCCAACGACTCATGGAGGTCGGGCTC
>CBDURB010000015.1:0-13988 GCA_965369585.1 uncultured bacterium | reverse complement strand
GGGCGCGGGCTTCAAGTTCGAGTCCAAGATCATCGGGGGCTCCATACCGCGCGAGTTCATCCCGGCGGTGGAGCAAGGGGTGCGGGAGGCGCTGGAGACCGGCGTCGTCTCAAACTATCCTGTGATCGACGTCAAGGTCAGGCTGCTGGATGGGCAGTCCCATCCGGTGGACTCCTCTGAGATGGCGTTTAAGATGGCCGGTTCCCTGGGCCTTCAGGCAGCGCTGAAGCGTGCCAAGCCGATCTTGCTGGAGCCGTACATGAAGGTGGAGGTGGCCACACCGGATGAGTTCTTCGGCGACGTTCTGGGGGATATAACCTCCCGTCGCGGCCAGGTTGTGAACGTTGACCAGCGCGGCCATCTACGGGTTATCTCATCTATCATTCCCCTGGCTGAGGTGTTTGGCTACGCCACTGACCTGCGTTCCATTAGCCAGGGCCGCGCTACACACACTATGGAGTTCGATCACTACGAGGAGGTCCCCGTGTCCGTCGCCGAGAATGTAATTGGTCGCGCACGGGGCGTCGTCCGAAGGTAGCACCATGGCCCGTCAGAAAATTCGCATCCGACTCAAAGCTTACGACCACCGAATTCTGGATCAGTCAGCGGTCCTCATCGTCGAGGCGGCGGAGCGCACGGGGGCGGCTGTGTCCGGTCCGGTGCCCCTGCCCACGGAGATCAAGAAGTTCTGCGTGATCCGCTCACCCCATGTGGATAAGGACTCACGGGAGCAGTTTGAGATACGCACTCACAAGCGTCTGGTTGACATCGTGGACCCCACGCCCAAGACCGTGGATGCCCTGATGCGGCTGCAGCTGCCATCCGGAGTGGACATCGAGATTAAGCTGTGAGCATAGAAGGAATCCTGGGACGCAAGCTGGGGATGACTCAGGTCTTCCGTGAGGACGGCACCGCCGTCCCGGTGACCGTCATCGAAGCCGGCCCCTGCACGGTCGTCCAGGTCAAGACGGAGGAGAGCGACGGCTACTCTACCGTGCAGCTCGGTTTCGGCACCCGCAAGCGGGTGAACTCACCCCAAAAGGGCCACATGAAGGGCCTGGGCCAGTTCCAATATCTGCGAGAGTTCCGCGTGGACGATATCAGCGAGTGGGAGGTGGGCAAGAAGGTGGGGTGCGATATCTTCCAGGAGGGAGATCTGGTGGATATCTCGGGGGCGTCCAAGGGACGCGGCTTCACCGGGGTGATGAAGCGTCACGGCTTCCGCGGCGGGAAGCGCACACACGGCCAGTCCGATCGCGAGCGTGCGCCCGGTTCTATCGGCGCCGGTACGGATCCCGGCCGCGTGATCAAAGGGAAGAAGATGGCCGGGCACATGGGCACGGGCCAGATCACGGTGAAAAACCTTGAAGTCGTCCAGTGTGACCCTTCTCGCAACGTTCTGATGGTGCAGGGCTCCGTTCCCGGTAGTGGGGACGCACTTCTTCGCGTCCGCCGCTCCAAGCGTGGGGGGGCGCGATAAGATGGAGCTCGCCGTACACAACGCTGCGGGTAAGCGGGTGCGTCAAATAACGGTTGACGACACCGTGTTCGGCATCTCTCCCAACGGCGCGGTGCTTCACCAGGCGTTCGTCGCCCAGCGTGCCAATCAGCGCCGGGGCACTGCCAGCACCAAGAGCCGGGGAGAGGTCCAGGGCAGCACCCGCAAGATCCGAGCCCAGAAGTACACAGGCCGCGCCCGCCAGGGTAGCAATCGTTCCCCTGTACGCGTCGGCGGCGGCGTCGCTTTCGGGCCCAGGCCACGCAGCTACCGCCAGGCGCTACCAAAGAAGATGAGGCGGCTGGCGATCCGCTCCGCTCTATCGGGCAAGGTAGCGGATGGCCAGCTTCACGTCGTCGATAAGCTTGGCTTCGCGCAGCCGCGCACTAAGGAAGTGGTCCGTGTTCTGCACAACGTGGGCATCGAGCGCTCCGTGCTTATCGTGACCGGGGAGCCGGACCGTTCTATTCTGACCAGCGCGCGCAATCTGTCGAAGACCAAGGTTCTGCCCGCCGCCTATCTAAACGTCGTTGACATGCTTACGCATCGCGATCTTCTGCTGACGGAGGCTGCGGTGCGAGCGGTAGAGGGTCTGTGGGGTAGTGCGGCTGCGGAGCCAGCGCCCGTGGAAGAGCCGAAGCCGCGACGGAGACGCGCGCGCGTCTCCGAGAAGCCTGCTGAGAAGGCGGAAGCTCAGCCGAAGCCGAAGCCGAAGCCGAAGCCGCGCCGCGCCGCGGCTACCCCCAAGGTGGCTGCAGCGAAGGGCGAAGCGCCGGCGAAACCAGCCCGTCGTGCCAGGCGGCCCAAGGCCGAGGCCAAAGAGGGGCCGAAACCGGCGGCCCGCCGCCGCACGCGCACCAAAAAGGAAGAGGGCTAGGCGATGCCCAAGCCCATCCACCCGCTGGAGGTCTTGCGCCGTCCCTTGATCACGGAGAAAGGGACGCGTCTGGGCAGCGAGAATAAGTATGTGTTTGAGGTTCACCGCGGCAGCAACAAGCCCCAGATCAAAGAGGCCGTGGAGAAGGCCTTCGATGTGAGCGTCCTGCATGTGAATGTGATCAACGTCAAGGGGAAGTCGCGAGGTCGCCGGGGGCGCCGAATAGCTCACCGCCCGGACTGGCGAAAGGCTGTAGTAACGCTTGCTCGTGACGACAAGATCGAGCTGTTTGAGGGGCTGTAGCGATGGGTATCAAGCAGTACAAACCGACATCGCCGGGCCGGCGCGGCGCCAGCGGCTACACCTTCGAGGAGATCACCAAGAAGCGGCCGGAGAAGTCGCTCCTCGCTCCCCTTACTAAGAAGGCCGGGCGCAACAATCAGGGCCGTATCAGCGTCCGGCATCGGGGCGGCGGCCACAAGCGCCGCTATCGCATCATTGATTTCAAGCGGGACAAGACCGGCGTGCCGGGCAAGGTTGCGGCCATAGAATACGACCCCAACCGGTCGGCCCGTATCGCTCTCATCCACTATGTGGACGGCGAGAAGCGGTACATAATCTGGCCTGTGGGCCTGGCTGTGGGCGATACTGTGATGGCGGGCCCCAAGTCTGAGATCAAGCCCGGCAACGCTCTGCCGCTGCGCAACATCCCCTCCGGCAACAGCGTGCACAATATAGAGCTGCATAAGGGCCACGGCGCGCAGCTAGTGCGTGGTGCGGGCGGCGTCGCTCAGCTCATGGCTCGTGAGGGAAACTACGTGATGGTGCGCCTGCCCTCGGGCGAGGTGAGGCGCGTCCACGCTGACTGTATGGCCACGGTAGGCCAGGTGGGCAACGAGGAGCATGACCAGATAAAGCTGGGGCGCGCCGGGCGCAGGCGGAACATGGGCCGCCGGCCCAAGGTTCGCGGCAGTGTGATGAACCCCCGTGATCACCCCCACGGCGGTGGCGAGGGGCGCGCTCCCATTGGCCTGCCGGGGCCCAAAACACCCTGGGGCAAGCCGACACTGGGCTACCGTACCCGCCGCCGCAAGGACACAAACAAGTACATCGTGCGCAGACGAAGCGACGGGTAGAGAGGGATCTATGTCTCGTTCGACCAAGAAGGGGCCCTACGCGGACCCTAAGCTGATGGAGAAGGTGGAGAAGGTGGTGCGCTCCGGCGAGAAGACGGTTATCCGTACTTGGTCTCGCCGTTCGACTATCTTGCCGGAGATGGTGGGCCTCACCATAGCCGTGCACGACGGCCGGCGCCACGTGCCCATCTTCATCACTGAGAACATGGTCGGCCACAAGCTGGGCGAGTTCGCTCTAACGCGGACGTTCCGCGGCCACGGCGGCAGGTCCGCCCAGGTCAGCCAGGTGCGGAGGTACTAGCAGGGATGGAAGTACGGTCCTTCTCCCGTAACGCCGCCATCGCGCCCAAGAAGGCGAGGATCATCCTGGATGAGATTCGCGGCAAGCGCGTGGACGAGGCGATGGCCCTCCTGCGCTTCATGCCGACACCTCATGCCCGTCTCGTCGCCAAGGCGGTGCGTTCCGCTGTGGCCAACGCCGAGAACAACTACAATATTCAGCCGCAAACCCTGCGCATATCCCAGGCTTTCGCCGGGGACGGCCTTACTTTCCGGCGGTTGCGGCCGCGCGCCCGCGGTCGCGCCGATACGATACGGCGCCGTCGCAGCAACATAACCATAGTGGTCCAGGAAGAGGAGCTCTAGCATGGGTCAGAAGGTACACCCCCACGGCTTCCGGCTGGGCTACATATACGACTGGAACAGCAAGTGGTTCGCGGGCCGCGATTACGCGAAGCTGTTACGGGAGGACCTGATCATCCGCGGCACGATCAATCAGCTCCTTCCCGATGCTGGCATCTCGTCTGTGGAGATCGAGCGCAACGCTAACATGGTGACGGTCAGCATCAGCACAGCGCGTCCCGGTATCGTCATTGGGCGCGGAGGTCAGAGGGTGGACGAGCTCAGGGCTGCCCTGGAGAAGATCAGCGGCCGCAAGATACGGGTCAACATCAACGAGATCCGAATGCCGGAGGTTGACGCTGCCCTGGTGGCGCGCGCTGTGGCCGAGCAGCTGGAGCGCAGGATATCCCACCGTCGGGCCATCAAGCAGGCGATCTCCCGCGCCATTCAGCGCGGCGCCCTCGGCATCAAGATCAAGGTCTCCGGTCGCCTGGGCGGTTCCGATATGTCCCGTAACGACCAGGGCATGGAGGGCCGCGTTCCTCTGCATACCCTGAAAGCGGACATAGACTACGGCACCGCGGAGGCGCGGACCACGCTGGGATGCATCGGCATCAAGGTGTGGATATACAAGGGCGACCGTATTATCGAGGAGGACGCGTCCGTGCAGCGCCGTCGTGCTGAGAAGAGTGGGGGCGCCAAAGCGACAGCGGAGCCAGCAATCGAGACGGAGACGCCGGCCGAGACGGAGACGCCGGCCGAGACGGAAACGCCGGCCGAGACGGAGATGCCGGCCGACACGGAGACCCCGGCCGAGACGGAGACCCCGGCCGAGACGGAGATGGCAGCTAAGACGAAGACGGCAGCTAAGACGAAGACGGCAGCTAAGACGAAGACGGCGGCTAAGACGAAGACGGCAGCTAAGACGAAGACGGCAGCTAAGACGGAGACGCCGGCAGAGGAGCGGGCGGAGGCCGCGGAGCCAGAGCCTAAACCTGAAGCTAAGGCTGAATCGGATGCTACAACCTAAACGGACCAAATACCGCAAGGTTCAGAGGGGCCGCCGCGCTGGTCGCGCTGGCTCCGGCAACGCCGTTGCCTTCGGCGATTTCGGTCTGCAGGCCCTGGGCACCTGTTGGATGTCCGCCCGCCAGATAGAGGCGGGACGGCGGGCTATCACCCGCTACGTCCGCCGAGGCGGCAAGCTCTGGATACGCGTCTTCCCTGATAAGCCTGTGACCAAGAAGCCGCTGGAGGTCCGGCAGGGATCGGGGAAGGGCCCCGTCGAGTTTTGGGTAGCGGTCGTGAAACCCGGCCGCGTCATCTATGAGATCGCCGGCGTGCGCGAAGACACAGCCCGTGAGGCGATGCGCCTGGCCGCCCAGAAGCTGCCTATAAAGACCCGGTTCGTTTCGCGAGAAGCGGTGGCGTAGAGGGAAATAACATGGCGAAAAAGCTGAAGGAGAAGACGGAAGAGATACGCAAGCTCTCGGATGTGGACGTGGAGAAGGAGTTGGAGGAGGCACACCGCCGCCTGTTCTCTCTGCGTCTTCAGAGCGAGACCCGTCAGCTCACCAACCACCGCGAGCTACCGGCGGCGAAACGCCTTATCGCGCGGCTGAAGACGATCCAGCGGGAGAGGCAGCTCGCCGCGATCAGGGAGGCACAGTAAGCATGGCTCAGGTAGCCCGCAAGGCCCGTGAGGGGACGGTAGTGTCCGACAAGATGGACAAGACTGTGGTGGTGACTGTGTCGAGCAGTACGCGGCACCGCCTCTATAAGAAGATCATGAGGCGGCTCCGTCGCTACATGGTCCATGACGAGACGAACGATGCCAAGCTTGGCGATCGCGTCCGCATCGTGGAGTCGCGGCCCTACTCCCGGCGTAAGCGCTGGCAACTCGCCGAGGTGCTGGTTCGCGCTGACCGGCCTGAGGTGGCTGCCGAGGAGATAGACCTGGAGCTGCTGGGCGAGGTGAAGGTGGAAGAGGAGGAGCCGGAGACGGCGGCCAGGGCTGAGCCTGAGGCAGCGGAAGCTGCGGAGGAGCCGGAGCCGGAGGCCAAGGAAGCGCCTGAGGAGCCAGCGGAAGTTGCTGAGGTCCCGGAGGCCGTAGAGGAGGCGGAAGCTGCGGAGGCGCCGGAGCCGGCGGCCAGGGCTGAGCCTGAGGAGGCAGTGGAAGCTGCGGAGGAGCCGGAGCCGGAGGCCAAGGAAGCGCCTGGGGAGCCAGCGGAAGTTGCTGAGGTCCCGGAGGCTGTAGAGGAGGCGGAAGCTGCGGAGCAGCCGGAGCCGGAGGCCAAGGAAGCGCCGGAAGCAGAAGGTGAGGAGGAGGAGGAGTCGTGATCCAGAACCAATCCCGCCTCCGCGTTGCCGATAACTCCGGCGCTCGGCAGGTGATGTGCATCAAAGTAGTGGGGGGCTCAAGGCGCCGTTACGGCAGAGTAGGGGACGTTATCGTCGCCTCTGTGAAGCACGCCGCTCCGGGCGGAAGTGTCAAAAAGGGCGATATCGTGCGGGCGGTCGTCGTCCGTGTCGCCCAACCCTATCGGCGGAATGACGGTTCCTACATCCGCTTCGACGATAACGCGGCGGTCATCCTGTCCGATGCTCAAAACCCGCACGGGACTCGCATCTTCGGGCCGGTAGCGCGCGAGCTGCGGGAGCATAACTTTATGAAGATCGTCTCCCTCGCCCCGGAGGTGTTGTAGGCATGCGACGGGTGCGGAGGGAGGACATCGTCCTAGTTATCAAGGGCAAGGACCGGGGGATGAGCGGCACCGTGCGGACAGTCATACCCGGGAAGAACCGCGTCATCGTCAACGGCGTCAACGTGGTGAAGCGACACATGCGGCCGCGTGGACCTCAGCAGCCCGGGGGCATCATTGAGCGCGAAGCGCCCATCGCTCTGGCCAACGTCCGCCCGCTGTGTCCGTCCTGCAATAAGCCGGTGCGGGTGGGATTCCGTGTCCTGGCGGACGGCCGCAAGGTACGTTACTGTAAGAAGTGCGACGCCAATTTCGACTAAGAGGGTATGTAGCAAGTGGCACCAAGACTGAAAGAGAGATATCGGGAGGAGGCAATGCCGGCCCTGATGAAGGAGTTCGGCTATGCCAACGTGATGCAGGCGCCACGGCCTCTGAAGGCGAGCATCAACATTGGCCTGGGAGAGGCGGTGACGGACGCGAAGGCGCTGGACTCCGCCACCAACGACATCTCGGTCATCATCGGGCAGAAGCCGGTTATCACCCGCGCCAAGCGGTCGATCGCCAACTTCAAGCTGCGTGAGGGGATGCCTATCGGCGTGATGGCCACGGCGCGGGGCAACCGTATGTGGGAGTTCCTGGACCGGCTGTTGAACGCCGCTCTTCCCCGCCTCCGCGACTTCCAGGGTGTTTCGCCCAGCGCTTTCGATGGCCGCGGCAACTTCAGCCTCGGCATCCGCGAGCAGCTCATGTTCCCCGAGATTGATTACGATAAGGTCAACCGTATCAGGGGCCTTCAGATAACTATCATCACTTCGGCCAAGACCGACGAGGAGGGCAGGCGGCTGTTGGAGCTGCTAGGGATGCCCTTCGCACGTTAGGGGAGAGCCTGTGACCCGTAGAGCGCTATACGAAAAGACGTTCAACAAGACACCGAAGTTTAAGGTGCGTCACCGCAACCGCTGTGGGCGCTGCGGGCGTCCCCGTGCCTACCTGCGTACGTTTGGGCTCTGCCGCATCTGCTTCCGCCAGTTCGCCCTGCTGGGACACCTGCCCGGGGTCAAGAAGTCTAGCTGGTAGACGACGATGAATACTGACCCGATCGCCGACATGCTAACCCGCATCCGCAACGGCCTTATGGCGCGGCACGATTTCACCGATATGCCCGCATCCAAGATCAAGATCTCGCTCGCGGAGACTCTCAAGAAGGAGGGCTTCGTCCGCGACTACGAGGTGCGGCAGGACGAGGTGAGGCGGACGATTCGCGTGCACCTGGCTTATACCGATAAGAGAGAGCCGACGATCACCGGCATCCAACGGATCAGCAAGCCGGGGTTGCGGGTCTATGTCCAGAAGCGCGCTGCGCCTCGGGTTTACGGAGGGCTCGGAATTGCGATTATCTCCACCTCGCAGGGCTTGCTGACCGGCGGCGAAGCACGGAAGCGTGGCCTCGGCGGGGAAGTCATCTGCCATGTGTGGTAAGGACGAGGAGATGGAATACGGTATGGTCAGGAGCCAATCTGAGGGCCCAAGGGCCACTGCTCCCAGCGCCATGGCCGCTGTTCTAGAGAGTGGCGGGGAGGGGTGTCCGTGTCCCGCGTAGGAAAGGTGCCGATAACGATCCCCAATGGTGTTGAGGTGCAACTCAAGGGGGCCCACATCACCGTCAAGGGTCCCAAGGGTGAGCTCAGCCGCGATCTAATTCCTGACATGAAGCTCAACCTGAGTGACGGCGTGCTAACGGTGGAGCGGCCCAGCGATAACCCTCGCCATCGCTCGGCGCATGGGCTCACCCGTACCTTGATCGCCAACATGGTCACCGGCGTCAGCGAGGGGTTCGCCAAGACGTTGGAGCTTCAAGGGGTGGGGTACCGTGTCCAGATGCAGGGGCCCAGCCTGGTGCTGGCTGTAGGATTCTCCCATACGGTGGAGGTTCCCCCGCCGCCGGGCATAGAGTTTGAGGTGGAGGGCACCACACGGGTAACAGTAAGAGGGATCAACAAGGAAGATGTGGGCCAGGCGGCTGCCGACGTTCGCAAGGTGAGGCCGCCGGAGCCCTACAAGGGCAAAGGCATCCGTTATCTGGGTGAGTACGTCCGTCGTAAGGCCGGCAAGGCCGGCAGGGCGATTGAGTAGGCATGAAGAAGACCAAGACTCCGCACGCAGCGCGAATAAGGCGCCACCGCCGGGTGCGCCGGAGCCTCGTCGGCACGACCGACCGGCCGCGGCTGGCTGTTTTCCGGAGCATAACGCATATCTACGCCCAGGTCATTGACGATAGCAGAGGCCACACCCTGGTGGCGGCCTCCGATCTGGAGGCCGACGTGCGCAGCCAGCGCGACGGCAAGAAGAAGAGCCAGATCGCTGAGAAGGTGGGTGACGCTATCGCTCGTAAGGCCGTCGAAAAGGGCATCAAGACCGTCGTCTTTGATCGCGGCGGCTACAAGTATCACGGCCGCGTAAAAGCCCTGGCGGAGGCGGCCCGAAAGGGAGGTCTCTCCTTCTAACTGAGGTGGTCATGTCTAATCCAGATAAGTACATCGCCAAACGGGAGAAGTTAGACGACTCCCAGATGGAGATCACGGAGAAGGTGGTCTACATCAACCGGGTGGCCAAAGTGATGAAGGGCGGCCGCCGCTTCCATTTCACCGCCGTTGTGGTGGTGGGCGATGGGGACGGCCACGTGGGCGCCGCTCTGGGTAAGGCGCGAGAGGTGCCTGAGGCGATCCGCAAGGCATCGACTATCGCCCGCAAGCATATGATCACCATCCCCATGGTGGATTCCACCATACCGCACCCCATCCTGGCTCGGTTTGGCGCCTCCCGGGTGCTAATCAAGCCGGCGGCCGCGGGCACCGGGCTCATCGCCGGCGGCGGCGTTCGCGCCGTGTTGGAAGGGGCGGGAGTAAAAGATGTCGTGACCAAATCACTCGGTTCCAAGAACCCGGCCAACGTCGTCAAGGCCACGATACTGGGCCTATCCCAGCTGCGTTCTCCTGAGGAGGCGCTGGCGAGGCGTCGGGCGGTGTCCCCGGAGGCATCCAGCGGTGGCTAAGCTTCGTATTAGCTGGTACAAGAGCGCCATCGGCTATAAAGCTGACCAGAAGCGCACGATCCAGGCGCTGGGCCTGCGCCGGCTGGGCCATACTGTAGAGCATACTGACACGCCAGCTATACGTGGTATGATTGTAAAAGTCCGGCACCTGGTCAAGGTTGCCAAGGTTTCCCAAGACTAATGCTTGCCCACGAACTTAGACCGCCCAAGGGGTCTAAACACGCCCGAAAACGGGTAGGTCGCGGTAACGCAAGCGGCCGCGGCACCTATTCCGGGCGCGGTGTCAAGGGGCAAAAGTCCAGGTCTGGGGGCAAGCCCAAGCTTGGGTTCGAAGGCGGCCAGACGAAGCTGATCAAGCGGCTGCCCCGGCGCCGCGGCTTCAATAACATCTTCCGCAAGGAGTACTCCGCGGTGAACCTGCGCGACCTGGAGCGGTTCGAGTCTGGGACTGAGGTGACGCCGGAGCTGCTCAAAGAGTCGCGCGTCCTCAGGTCGCTGCGGCGGCCGGTGAAGGTGCTGGCGGCGGGGGAGCTGACCAAGGCCCTCACGGTGAAGGCGCACAAGTTCTCTATGACCGCGAAGGCGAAGATTGAGGCGGCCGGCGGCACCGTCCAGGAGATCGGCGATGGCGACGGCGGCTAGAGCTCAGCAGCGGCAGCGCCCCCAGCTGCTCACGGCGGTATACAACGCGATGTTCCAGCCGGACATCCGTGAGAAGCTGATCTTCACCCTTGCCATGCTCGTCATATTCCGCTTCGTGGCGAACCTGCCGGTGCCGGGGACCAACCCCGCGCAGTTGGCCGCCATCTTCGAGAGCAGCACCGTCCTTGGGTTTCTGAACATCTTCAGCGGCGGCGCCCTTCAGAACATGAGCGTGGCCGCTATGGGCGTCTACCCCTACATCACCTCGTCCATCGTCATGCAGCTTATGGTGCCGCTGGTGCCCACCCTGCAGGCGCTGTCGCGGGAGGGCGAACAGGGGCGGCGCCAGATACAGATATACACACACTGGATGACCGTGCCCATGGCTCTGGTTCAAGGGTACGGTCAGCTTATCCTGATTCAGAGCCAGGGGGGGTTCGCCGGCACCGCGGGCGTTGGCTTCAGCGGCGCGCAGGCGTTACCTACCCTCTCCATGATCATCACCATGGCCGCCGGCACCATGTTCATCGTCTGGCTGGCGGAGCTGATCAGCGAGAAGGGTATCGGCAACGGCATCTCCATCATGATCTTCGCCGGTATCATCGCCGGACTTCCTCAGTTCGTGGCCGGCCAGCTCTATACCGGCACCGGGGACACGGTGAGCAGCACCATCATGCTGGGGGGGCTGATGATCGGCTTGGTGTACTTGATCGTGACCGTACAGGAGGCGAAGCGGCAAATCCCTGTCCAGTATTCGCGCAGCGTTTTCCGTAGCGGCCGTATGTATCGCCAGTCTGGTCAGACGCATATTCCCCTGCGGGTGAACACCGTGGGCATGATCCCACTTATCTTCGCCTTCTCCATCATCATCTTCCCGGCGTACGTCGGGAGTATCTTCGCCACCTCCAGCAATGATTTCGTCGCCAGCGGCGCCGAGTGGATACAGGGAGTGTTTGACCCCGGCAACTTTGGCTACTGGGCGTTCCTGTTCGTCACCGTCGTGGTGTTCACCTTCTTCTACACTATGGTTATCTTCCAGCAACAGAATCTGGCGGAGAACCTTCAGCGCCAGGGAGGTTTCGTTCCCGGCATACGCCCGGGCCGGCCTACTGAGCAGTACATCAACCGTGTACTGTTACGGATCACGTGGGGCGGCGCCCTGTTCCTGGGCTTTGTTGCGGTGGCGCCGTTCATCTTCTCGGCTATCATTGGCGGCGACTTCGCCCTCACCGGACGCTCAGCCGCTTTTGGCATCACCTCCAGCGGTCTAATCATCGTCGTGGGTGTAGTCCTGGACACCTTGCGCCAGATTGAGGCCCAGATTCTCCAGCGCCAGTATGAAGGTTTCATCAAATAGGGGCGGACGAAAAGCTTGTATCTCATCTTGTTGGGTCTGCCTGGAGCGGGCAAAGGCACTCAGGCCGCTATACTATCCAAGGATATGGGTATGGCCCATATAACCAGCGGCGGACTCTTCCGCGATAACATCCGCAGACAGACGGAGCTGGGGCGCAAGGTTCAGCCCATTTTGGACCAAGGTCTGCTTGTGCCGGACGAGTTGACGGTTCGCATGGTCCTGGACCGCATCGCTCAGCCGGACGCCGGCCAGGGTTTCGTGCTGGACGGATTTCCCCGCAATGTCGATCAGGCGAGGGCGCTGGACGAGGCGCTGGCCCGGGAAGGGAAGAGCATCGACAAGGTCATCTACATAAAAGTATCGACGGATGAGCTTGTGCGGCGGCTCGCCGGCCGCTGGAACTGCCCTCAGTGCGAGGCCGTATACCACGAGATGAGCATGCCGCCCAAGAAAAGCGGCGTCTGCGACAGCTGTGGCAGCGAGTTGCACCAGCGCGAGGATGACCGACCGGATGTCGTTCGCACCCGCCTGGAGGTCAACCTTAAGGAGACTAAGCCTCTTCTGGAGTACTACGGAGCGGACGGAAAGCTGACTGAGGTGAACGGCGACATGGAAGTGAAGCGGGTGAAGGAAAAGCTCCTGGCGGCGATGAGCCGTCCTCAGAAGGTAAGCTAGACTCTCATGCCCATCGTCCTCAAGTCCCGAGATGAGATCGCTATCATGCGCGAGGCCGGCCGCATAAATGCGGAGGTGCTCCAGATGCTGATAGACTGTCTGCGTCCCGGCCTGGTGGAGAAGGAGCTGGATGAGATCGTTCGTAAGGAGTTCAAGAAGCGCAACGTTACCCCCGCTTTCCTGGGCTATCAGGGCTATCCGGCTACCGTATGCGTGTCCATAAACGAAGAGATTGTGCACGGCATCCCCGGTGACCGCGAGATAGTGGACGGCGACATCGTGAGCATCGATCTGGGGTGCGTCCGCAAGGGGTTTGTGGCCGATTCGGCGGCCACGGTAGCGGTCGGCAACGTCTCGCCGGAAGGGCGGCGGCTCATCGAAGTGACGCGGGAGGCGCTGAATCGAGGGATAGAGGCGGCGCGCGCTGGGGTCAGGCTGGGGTATATAGGAGCCGCCATCCAGGCTTACGCTGAGGGCGAGGGCTTCTCCGTGGTGCGCGAGTACGTCGGCCACGGTGTCGGGCGTCAGATGCACGAGGATCCCCAGGTGCCGAACTACGGCAACCAGGACTCCGGCCCCGTCCTGAAGGAGGGCATGGTTATCGCCATCGAACCCATGGTTAACGTTGGCGGCTGGCGCACCAAGCGTGACTCCGACAACTGGACGGTGCGGACGCTGGATGGGAGCCTGTCTGCCCACTTTGAGCACACAATCGCGATCCGCGACGGTGACGCAGAAGTGCTGACTTTGCCGTAAAGTATGAGTTCTTGGAGGCAGACGATAGGGGAGGTTAACCACCGCAGGGCCTGAAAGTGCGGGGTTTGAAGCGCTTATGGGGAAAAAAGAGTCGATAGAAGTTGAAGGGGTAGTCAAGGAGAACTTGCCCAACGCGATGTTTCGTGTAGAATTGCCTAATGGGCATGCTATACTTGCCCATGCGTCTGGCAAGATCCGGATGAACTACATTCGTATACTGCCGGGTGATCGTGTGCTGGTAGAGCTGTCTCCTTACGACTTGAGCAGGGGCAGAGTCACTTATCGCTTCAAGTAAGGTCCTATCGTGAAAGTATCGGCATCTGTGAAACGTCGCTGCGACAACTGCAAGATTGTGGTTCGCAGAGGAGTGGTGCGCGTGATCTGTCGCAACCCTCGCCACAAACAGAGGCAGGGATAGGAGGGTCTTATGGCTCGCATAGCTGGAGTGGACATACCGCGCGACAAGCGTGTCGATGTTTCACTGCGCTACATCTTCGGCATCGGCATCAGCGTGGCCAACCAGATATGCACCCACGCCTCCGTGTCGGGCGAGACCAAGGTCCGGGAACTGACCGACGATGAGATCTCCCGTATCCGTGAGTACATCGACCGCAACTTCATCGTCGAGGGTGAGCTGCGCAGGCAGGTGCGGCAGAACATTCAGCGGCTGGT
>CBDURB010000014.1:0-14524 GCA_965369585.1 uncultured bacterium | reverse complement strand
CGGAAGCCCCGAAGCTCCGCCCTCACATAGCTGCGACCGGAGAGCTCCAGCGAGAACGAATGCGTCGCCTCCGGGCCGTCCAGCGGTATCACGTCCAGGGGGAGGCCGTCGCAGATGATCCACAACCGGCGGTCGCTGCCACCGTTCGTCCAGACACGGAAGGAGACGCCTTGGCCCTCGGCCGCCTCAACCGTGTCACCCATCATCGCCTCGAACTTGCCGTCGCCGTCGGCGTCCGCCGTCAGGACAAGCTGGGCGCCGTTGGGGTCATCCGTGATGAACACGTGACCCTCGCGGATGCCCTCCAGGATACTCTCCTCGGACGGGCCGCCCTCGGCATAGACCCAGGTGCAGGGGTTGCCAAGGCCGTGCGGGTGCCGTGGCGGCTTCGGCGGGATGGAGTGGACATCGGAGCCGCCCACGGCGATGACGCGCTCGCCGCCGCGCAGCAGGTTATCCCAACGCTCCAGCGACTCCCAGTTGTAGAAGCGCCAGGGCGCCTGCCACACCTCCATACAGGGGTAGCCGTTCCAGCCCTCAAACAGCCAGGGCGGGCCCACGCTCTTGGGGTGGTTCATGGAGATAAGGCCGCCCCGCTGAAGCACGAACCTCTGCACCGCCTGCATAGACTCCGAGTCCGCGCAGCGAAAGTCGACCCACTCCCGCAGGCCCCACATGTTAGCGTGGCCCCAGTACGTGGTCACCTCCTCGCCGGGGATGAGAGTGATCGGCAGGTGGGCGAGCCGCGCCAGATCCTCGTGGTGGGTGTTAGTGTTGTGGTCGGTCACCGCCAGAAAATCAAGGCCGCGCTCGATGGCGTTGGTCACGATCTCGTCCACCGTGTTGAGCCCGTCTGAGTGGACGGTGTGGCAGTGGAGATCGCCCTTCACCCAACGGCTGCGGCCTTTAGCTTTAGTCGATGGCTGCGCCGCCGGCACAGCCGGCGTCTCCGCCGTGAGTAGGTCGTCTTCGTCCAACGTCAGGCTTACCGTCACGTCGTAGCGCACGCCCTCCGGGTTCGCCCTCTCGATTCCCAGGAGAACGTGCCAGTCGCCGGGGAAGAGCGGCCCGCGGATGTAGCCGGGAGTCGCCTCGTGAGGGGCGATGAAGAACTCGCTCCTGGCGCCGCCGCTCCAGCCGCGAAAGCCGGCGGCGTCGATGAAGTCGTGGCCGCGGGAGTCGAAGATGCCGATATCGATGGTGTTACCGGGCCCCATGCCGAAGGGCACGGTCACGGGGTCCGAGTACCCGTAGGAGACGTGCAGCCGCGAGGCGCGAGGCGGTACGGGGACCGGCAGGTAGAGGTAGGGGCTGCGGCGGACATCCTCCGCCGAGACGTGTCCTTGCAGGCGCAGGTTACGCTCCAGCCCAGGTCTCCTTTCCATAGCGATTTGGGGCGGATTCGGCGTCGCCCGTGTATTATAGCCCCGCCAACCTACACCCGCTACGCGTATGCTCACAGCCCTCACCGGCGCTCGCATCCTAACGCCCGACAAAGAGACCGGGGCGGCACCGTGGTGATGGCGGGTGTGCGGCGGGTTCACCCCAGAGGACGCAAAGCTAGCCCGCATCGTATTTAAGGAGTCGCACGCTAAAGTAGCGACCGTTCCTGTAACTACCCCCCAAGAGGCGCGTCTTACCTTATGGAAATGAACGATATTCGGTTGCGGTTCAGTCAATCCCAAGCTACCGAAAAGGGTGAAGAGTAGGGATGGCGAAGGCAATCCACATTAAGGCGTAGGATGAACACGACAACACAGTTCGGGGCAGAGGTACTATCGGAAGAGCCGCTGGCACGGGACGAGGAGCGGATCAGCCGCATCGCCTGGGTGAGCATCTTCATTGTGCTTGCTCTGACGGGATGGGCCGCAACCTTCTTCGTACTCACAGAGGCCGTCCAGCTATGGCAGTACATCATCTACCCCATACTAGTCTGCCTGCCTGTCCTGTTTGGGATCGCCTCTGCCCATTACATCCACATTACGCACGTGGACCTGCTGCGTGGATACCAGGGGCGACTCATCCTGCGCTCGATAGAGCTTGAAAAGATGGCATCGCACGACGAGCTGACGGAGCTTTACAACCGGCGCTACTTCTACGAACGCTTTCAAGAGGAGCTGGCGCGCGCCCGCACCAGCAAGCAGACGCTGGCTCTCGTATCCCTGGACATCGACGGCTTAAAGAAGATTAACGACGAGTACGGCCATGCCGTGGGCGATATCATAATTGCCAATCTGGCCAAGGTTATCGATAAGCACATCCGCACCAACGATGTCCCCGCCCGCCTAGGCGGCGACGAGTTCGCAGTGCTCATGCCGGACACGGACAAGCGCGGGGCGTACGCTCTGGCTCAGCGCCTCTGGGAAGAGCTGGAGGAGAACCCCATGTACGAGCACGAAGGCCTGCGCGTACTGCTCAACGTCTCCATCGGCGTCTCCGGGTACCCCTGGGGCGGCGAAGACGTGGACGAGATGATGCACTGGGCTGACGCCGATATGTACGCCAACAAGGTCGGCCGGCGCCTGCCACAATCGGCAACGGCCATGCCTCAGCAAACACTTACGGATGATTCCGGTCCCGAGGATCTCAGCTGGAATTAGCGAAGAGGAAAAAGCGATGGCAGCACAGGCAATGATAGGCAAGCTGGCGGCGCTCGCTGGCGTCAGCAGGTCGGCAGCTCGGGGCCGCAAGAGAACGCTCTTCCTGGAGTTCACGGTCGTCTTCGCCCTGGTTGCCCTCGTCCTCGTCCTCGCGGCGGGCTTCGCTGTCACCCGCTACCTCGCGTCCGACATCCGAGCCACGGCTCTGAACGACTCGGAGACCGAGGTGACCGAGTTGGTAGGACCGTACATCGCCCGCAACCTGAGCCCGGAGATGCTGGCTGCGCCGCTGGAGGGCACTGATCTGGCCGCTTTTGAGACTGCGGTGCAGCAAGGGGTCCTCAGCTCGCGTACGGTACGCCTCAACGTCTTCAACAACGACGGCGTCCTCGTGTACTCAAGCGCCGAGGCAGCCTCCGGCGAGACGCCTGTTGAGCGCGTCCCAGCCCAGGCCGCGCTCCAGGGCGAGGTCGTCAGTGAGACAGGGAAGCCCTCCTCTCTGGGAGAGCCCGGCCTGGAGTCATACACTGAGCTAGCCCGGATAGGCGTACCCCTTACAGAAATCGGCTCCACGCAAGCCATGGGCGTGGCGGAGGTATACCGCGACTTCACCCCCATCGCCAGTCACATAAATGCCATTGAGAGGAGCGTCTTCATCTCAATGGCCGCTGTCTTAGGGGCCCTCTACCTGGTTCTGGTGATCCTGGTCCGCCGCAGATCAAACGCCATTAGCCATCAGGAGGCCAACCTGCAGAACCGCACGGACGAGATGAAGTCCAGCTACAACTCAATCGTTGCCGTCCTGTGCGCCGCCCTGGACCTGCATGACAACGTAACCCAGGGCCGCTCCCGGCACATCGCCGAGATCGCTTCCGTCGTGGCCTGGCAAATGGGGTTGCGCAAGGAACAGATGCGCCAGATCGAAAAGGCCGTGATCCTCCACGATATCGGCAAGATCGGCGTCGCCGGCGCCGTCCTCGCCAAGCCCGGACCGCTGGACGACTCCGAATGGGTGGAGATGAAGCGTCACCCGGAGCTGGGTCACCAGATCATCAGCGAGATCGACTTCCTGCGCGACGCCGCGGACGTGATCCACGCTCACCACGAGCGCTACGACGGCCGCGGCTACCCTCGCGGCCTGAAGGGCGAAGAGATCCCTCTGGGCGCCCGCATATTCGCCGTGGTGGACGCCTACGAAGCCATGACCTCCCACCGGCCCTATCGCAAGGTGCTGTCGCACCGGAAGGCGATCGAAGAGATCGTCCGTAACGCTAACAGTCAGTTCGACCCCGAAGTGGTGCGAGCGTTTCTGGAGGCGGAGAAGCAAGGCCTGCTCGACGACGAGCCGAGGCGCGGCAACGGCGAGGCTTCGTTCGCCGTGACCGGATCCGGCAAGCGCAGCCCGTCCGCCACTGAAGACTGATCTTGGTTGACGGAGCCGTAGAGCGTCCCGACTCTCCACACCAGGACGCGGTGCAAGAACTGGACCACCTTGTCCGTTCCCTATCCGTTGACCGATTCTAGCACCCACGGCGCTGTCTGCGTCGATGCGGTTCTACCTAACCCCGCGTACTGAAGTACGCGGCTCCCATTCCTCCAAGCCGCCGACTTCAGTCGGCGGTGCTGTTTCCGTTCCGCCCCCACGTGCGCCCCAGCTCACCCCTTGCGCCCGATGAGGATACGGCGCAGCTCCTCGTTAGGCAGGTTGCCGCCGCTGAGGACCAGCGCTACCTTCTTCCCCTTCAGCCGCTCGGCCAGCTTCAGCGCCCCCGCCGTGGAAGCCGCCCCCGACGGCTCTGCGAGCTGACGCGCCGAGCGTAGCAGCAGCGCGATCGCGTCCCGCATCTCGTCGTCGCTCACCAGGAGCATATCGTCCAGCTGGTCAATGAACGTGCGGACCGGCGAGAAGAACGGCGTCCCCGTGGCCAGCCCCTCAGCGATCGTGTCGATGGGCGCATTCTGGAGCCTGCGCTCCTTCCATGAGCGATACACCGAGGGCGCTCCCTCCGCCTGGACGCCAATGACCTGAACGCCCGGACGCAGCGCCTTGGCGACAATGCAATGGCCGATAACGCCGCTGCCGCCGCCGATGGGCGTAATGATGGCATCCACATCCGGCAAATCCTCCACGATCTCCAGGCTCACGGTAGCCACCCCGGCCATCAGATCCGGCGCGTTTACGTGGTGAACGTAGCGCATCCCCTCACGGCGGGTGAACTCCTCCGCCCAGAGCCGCGCCTCCTCAAAATCGCCACCGTGGAACTCAACCTCGGCGCCCAGGGCGCGCATCGATTCCACCTTCAGAGGGTTCGACTCCTCCGGCATGGCGATGACGCAGCGCATCCCCACCAGCTTGGCGGCATAGGCCAGCGACTGGCCGTGGTTGCCGGTAGACGCGCCCACGATGCCACGCCGACGGTCGGCCTCCGGCAGAGAAGCCGCCAGATTCACCCCGCCCCGAACCTTGAACACACCGATGGGCTGCAGGTTCTCCAGCTTGAGGTACGCATCGCAGCCCAACAGCCGCGACAGGTACGGGTTGTGCACGAGCGGCGTTCGCTTCAGATACGGTTCGATGGCGTGCTTGGCGCGATAGACATCCGCCAGGGTAGGTATCTCCCGGACGCGCCGATCGTAGACCATCCCTACGACGCCGCTGCGAACCACCCCTTCCACGCGCGATATCTTCTCCTCCAGCTCAGGCGGAAGGATCTCAGTGCGCAGGAAGCCCAGCCTCTCAAAGTACTCCGGCAGGTCGGTGGTGACGAACACCTCGTCCTGGGGGAAGCGGTTGATCAGCTCCCGGACTACAAGCTCCCCCCAACCTCGGCCCCTCTCTCCCTCGACGACGGCAACGCACCCCAGCTCGTACGTCTCCTCGTAGGGCTTGATGCGCCCGAAGGCGATGATGCCGGCGCCTTCGGGCCGCACGACGATGAACTGCTGCGGCTCCAGCCGCTCCCCGTCCAGACGCAGCCGCGCCACCGTATCGCGGATGAACGGCAGGTCGTCGCTCGTGGCCGCGCTGATTTCGTGGGCCGGCAGCGCCGGTTCCGTAGTCACGGCCTAATTGTATCGCAGGCACGTGCGAGCAACCCTGCGCCTCCGTCGAGCGAGCGGTGGAACGATAGGGAACGTACGGCTTCCGAAATCTGAAGCGATGCCATAGAATACGTATGCGTCCTACGGTCCGTATTTCGAAGGAGGTTCCCGTGCCTACCTACGTAGTGCTGTACAAGTTCACCGACCAGGGGCTGAAGAACATCAAGGACACCGTGAAGCGCGCCCGCGAGGTCCTCGCCGAGAACGAGAGGCGGGGCTTCAAGGTCATCGGCACCTACTGGACGCAGGGGCAATACGACCTCGTCTCCATCGTGGACGCGCCCAGCGAGGACGCGATGCTGGCGGGCCTGTTCAACATCGCCGCCACCGGTAACGTGCACAGCGAGACGCTGCGCGCTCACTCCGAGGCGGAGATGGAGAGGGCGCTCCAGGCCGGCTAGCTCCTCACTTCTCCAGCCACAGATCGACCGGCTGCTTGGCGTCCGTCTGGAACGGCAGTCGCACGCGCTGGCCCGTGCGCGCCGACTTGTAAGCGGCGCAGATGATCTCCAGCACGGCGCGGCCGTCCTCGCCACTGAAGGCCGGTTGCTGGCCCTCCCGCACGCACTCCACAAAGTGGGCCATCTCCTGCACGTAGCCATCGCTCCAGGCCCCCTCCAGCGCCGTCCAGGTCCAGCCCTTCGTCCCCAACCCCTGCTCAATGGCGTAGCCGTAGCCGGGCTCGCTGTATGTGCTGAGGGCGGAACCGCGGGCCAGATCGGCCACCGTTAGCCCCTTGGAGCCGTAAATCTCGGCGCGGTCGTCGGGGCCACCGGCGCGCGCCCAGGAGTTCTCGGCCACGCCGATGCCGCCACCGGCGAACCGCATCGTCACCAGCGAGTGGTCCTCGCCCTTCGTCCGCTTCCCGTGGACGAAGCGGCCCAGCTCGGCGGAGACGCTCTCCACCTTTGCGTCTCCGAACACCCAGCGGCAGTAGGCGATGGAGTGACAGCCCAGGTTCAGGAGCACGCCGCCGCCGGAGCGCTCCACATCCCAGAGCCAGTCCGAATGCGGGCCTTCGTGGCTCTCCAGCTGTCGCACGTAGTAGATATCACCCAGTGCGCCCTCGTCCGCCAGCTGCTTCGCCCGCACGTACCTGGGGGCGAAGCACAAATTCTCGCCGTACATCAGGATCACCCCCGCCTCGCGGCAGGCCCGTATCATGCTGTCGCACTGCGAAAGGTTTAGCGCCATCGGCTTGTTCACCAGCACGTGCTTGCCGGCGGCCGCCGCTGCCTGGGTCACCTCGTAGTGAAGGTCGTTAGGGCAAGCGACGGTGATGGCGTCGATCAGGTCGCCCTGCAGCATGTCCTTGTAGTCGACGAAGGTATGGGAGATACCGAAGCTGCGGGCGAACACCCAGGCGTGCTCGGCGTTGGGGGAAGCGGCGGCCACGATCTCCGCGCCCGGCACCTGCCTCAGCCCCTGCGCGTGCAGGCTGGCCGCGAACCCTGAGCCGACGATGCCTATGCGTACGGTCATCTACTGGATATGCCTCCGCTTTTCATCCGTGCGGCCATCTATGGCTGTATTATAACGCGCCGTGGCGTGGCAGCGCCGCCACGTTCCGCTATACTACGCCAGGGCCTCGCCACGGAATTCAGGAGGTTAGCTCGATGGACTTAGGGATCAAGGACCGTGTGGCTCTGGTGACCGGCGCCGGCCGCGGCATCGGCCGGCAGATCTGCCTGACGCTGGCGGAAGAAGGTACGAAGGTGGCGGTCAACGACCTGTTTCAGGAGCGTGCGGACGCCGTCGCCCAGGAGATCAGCCAGGCGGGCGGACAGGCGATGGGTGTCCAGGCCGACGTGACCGACCAGGAGTCCGTGGCCGCCATGGTGAAGCGCGTCAGCGACGAGTGGGGCTCCCTGGACGTCCTGGTGAACAACGCGGGCATCCCCGTGATCACCGACCCCCAGGACGTCTCTGCCGCCGCCGGCCAGTTCTTCTCCCAGTCCGATCGCGCTCAGTGGGAGCGCAGCATGGGGCTGATCACGCACGGCGTGCTCAACTGCTCCCGAGCGGTGATCGAAGGGATGTCAGAGCGGCACTGGGGACGGATCATCAGCATCATCTCTGACGCCGGCCGCGTGGGCGAGCCGCGCCTGGTGGCCTACTCGATGGCGAAGGCAGGCGTCGTGGGGTTCAGCAAAGCGCTGGCCAAGGAGAGCGGCCGCTACTGCATCACCGTGAACTGCATCTCCCCCGCCACAACGGCGACGGAGGCGACCCAGGCCTGGCTCCAGGCCCAGGGAGAACGAATCATGCGCCAGTATCCGCTGGCCAAGGGGCTGAGCCGGCTCGGCCAGCCGGCCGACATCGCCAACGCCGTCGCCTTCCTCGCCTCGCAGCGGGCCGAGTGGATCACCGGCCAGGTGCTGAGCGTCAACGGCGGCTACTCAATGGCCGACTAGGGGCCATATTCACCTTAACTGTTACTTAACCCCGTCGCTGACTTTGCAACGCTTTCCAGATAGACCCGTCCTAACTTATGTAGTGTAACTCTGGCACGAGTTGTTGATGTGATGGCCAACCTCGAAGCTATTCTATGAACCTCTTGGCGGCGCAGAGCCGTAAGCCCATACTCGACCTGACGCTGGCCCTCTCGGCCACGCTGGTGATCGCGTTCCTGGTCATCAACGATGGCCTCATCCCCAGCGTGTTCACCACGGCGTTCTTCGCGCCCATCATCTTCCTCGCTTACCGCCACCCCCTGCCCTACTCCCTCTCCGTAGCGATACTGGCCTCCGTGGCCACCAGCCCGGCGATGGGCGTGTTCGGCGTGGAGATGAACGAAACCGTCATGCCGGTATTCTGGCTGGGATGGCCTGCCGTCTACCTCTTTCTCACCGTCACCATGAACCAGTGGGCGAATATCAAGACACAGCGCGACGAGCTCGATAACACCGTAGAACACCTGCTGGACGTGCAGACCCACAACGATAAACGCCAGCAAGAGCTGGAGACGCTGAGCGTCATCCACAGCACCATCATGGCCGGAAACAATGAGACGGAGGTGCTCCGGGAGATCACCCACCGCGTGGCAGAGCTCACGGGCGCCAAGCTTTGCAGCCTCGTGGTGTCCGACCCTGCCAGCGGCGAGCGACCCTACGCCACCCACGGGTTCGAGAAGGAAGACTTCCTCCGTCTGTTGCCCAACGGCGCTCCCCACGGTGAAGGCGTCTCCGGCTGGGCTATCCTTCACCACCGCATCGCCACTTCCAGCAACGTCCTCGAGGACCCGCGCTACGACAGCCTGCGCGAGTTCGCCCTGACTAAGGGATACCGGTCCGCCGCCGCCGCTCCCCTGGAGTTCGACGAGGGAGTCACCGCCGCCCTTGTGATCTGCTACGAAAGGGAGCGCCAGTTCGCACCCGACGAGCTCACCCGCCTGGAACGTCTGGCCCGCCAGACGGAGCTGGCGATCCGCAGCGTGCGGCAGAGCGAGAGCCTGGCCCGCTTCGCCTTCGATACGGCGCTGGCGCTCACCGAGGCGATCGAGAGCCGCGACCCCTACACCGGCGGCCACTGCCACCGTCTCGCCGAGCACGCCTCCCACATAGCTATCAAGCTGGCCCTACCTCAGCACGAGATCGAGGTCGTGCGAATGGGGGCGGCGCTCCACGACGTGGGCAAGATCGTCGTGCCGGACGCCATCCTGAAGAAGCCGGACAAGCTCACACCGGACGAATTCGCCATCGTCAAGCAGCACTGCTATAGCGGCGGCCAGATTTGCAAGCGGGTGCCCTTCCTGATAGACGTCTACCCGATCGTCTACCACCACCACGAGCGTTGGGACGGCCAGGGTTACCCCGATGGCCTCCGCGGCGAGCGCACCCCCCAGGCCGCGCGCATCGTCGCCGTCGCCGACGCCTACGATGCGATGACCACCGACCGGCCCTACCGGGAGGCGATGCCTCACGAGGCCGCGATCGAGATCCTCAAGGACGGCGCCGGCAGCCAGTGGGACCCGACGGTGGTGCGCGTGTTCCTGGAGACGATCCAGGTGCCGGATGCGAAGCCCCAGGCGGAGCGGAAGGCGGAGCGGACGCCGGAGCCCGCCGCCTGATCACCGTCTCCGTTCCGCATCACAAGCAACCCCCCGTCTCCGCGTAGCCAACCTTCCCTTACCGCCCCCACAGGCCAAGCTGCGCCTGATCTCGCGAGCCCTTCGCCTGGAGGCTAGTCCCGTGTATGCCCAGCAGCCGAAACCGCTGGCCGGCCTCGGCCGTCTTGTCCAGCAGCGCCCCCGCCACGGTGACCAGCTCAGGCGCGCTATCCACCCCCTCCGCCAGACTGGTCTGACGAGTGATTGTGCGGAAGTCGCTATAGCGTAGCTTAAGGACCACCGTGCGCGCCCTCACCCCTTTCTCTCGCAGCCGTCTCGCCACGTCCTCCGCCACCCGGCTCAGTATCTCGCGCAGCTCCGGGCCGTCGGCCAGGTCGCGGGGGAACGTGGTCTCGGCGCCCACTGACTTGCGCTCCTGTTCGGTCTCCACAGGCCGATCGTCGAGGCCGTTAGCCATACGGCGGAACCATTGGCCACGAACGCCGAAGCGCTCGACAAGCGCGGCCTCACCGGCCCGCGCCAGCTCGCCGATAGTGTGTATCCCCATCTGGAGAAGCGCTTCCTCCGCCTTGGGACCGACACCCCATAAGGAGCGCACCGGCAGGAGCGCCAGGAATGACGCCTCCTCCCCCGGCGGCACCACCACCAGCCCGTCCGGCTTCTCCATCTCCGAGGCGATCTTGGCGACCGTCTTGTTCGTGCCCACGCCGATGGACGCCGTGAGACCCGTCTCCTCCTTCACCCGGCGTTTGATCTCGCGGGCCAGCGCCTTCGGGCCTCCACGCGCCGCGACCTGTTCCGTGGCGTCCAGAAACGCCTCGTCCAGCGAAAGCGGCTCCACAAGCGGCGTCACCTCGTGGAAGATCGCCATCACTTTGCGGGAGACCTCGCCGTAGCGGTCGAACCGAGGCGCCACCTGCACCGCCTGCGGGCAGAGGCGGAGAGCGCGGCTCATCGGCATGGCGGAGTGGATACCGAAGCGGCGTGCCTCGTAGGAAGCGGCGGCCACAACCCCGCGCGCCTGCGGCGGCGCGCCCACCACCACCGGCCTGCCCCGCAGCTCCGGCCTGTCCAACTGCTCCACCGAGGCGTAGAAGGCGTCCAGGTCAGCGTGCAGAATCGTGCGTGGCATGTCTTCATAATAGCGTCCCGGCCGCCTGCCGGTGATAGACTGAAGACACTATGACAGAACGGGCCAAATGGACTCGCCGCCGTTACCTCACCGGCGATAAGGAGCTGGACGCCAACATCGCGGAGCTGGTCGAGGCCAGCGGCATATCAAACGATAGCGATCTGGTGACGGAGATGATCACCTCTTGCTTTCGCGTCGCTCGTGACCGCTCCGACCGCGGTGAGATGAAGCTGGTAAACGCGTCGCTGAAGGAGTTCGCCTACGCCTTCAAGGTGTTCAAGCAGTACCGCGGCGTGCGCAAGGTCAGCATCTTCGGCTCCTCAAGGTCCGACCCGGAGGACCCGAACTATCAGTGCGCCCGCATGTTCGCCGCGGAGATCGCGGAGCGGGGGTGGATGGTGATCACCGGCGCCGGGCCGGGGATCATGGAGGCCGGACACGAGGGCGCGGGCGCAGAGCGCAGCTTTGGCGCCAATATCCGCTTGCCCATGGACGTGGAACCCAACGTAGTCATTGAGGGCGACCCCAAGCTGATCAACTTCAAGTACTTCTTCACCCGTAAGGTGACCTTCCTCAAGGAATCGCATGCCTTCGCCCTGTTCCCCGGAGGCTTCGGCACCCTGGACGAGACGTTCGAGCTGCTGACCTTGATGCAGACGGGCAAGAGCGATCTGCACCCCGTGGTGCTGATGGAGGCGGAAGGCGGGCGATACTGGTCCGATTGGCGGCGGTTCATAGAAGGTCATCTCGCCGGCCAGGGCCTCATCTCGCCCGAGGACATGGACCTGGTCCACATCACGGATAGCATCAAATCCGCCGTGGCCGAGATCGAGGGGTTCTACCGCAACTACCACTCCCAGCGCTACGCCGACGGCGTCCTCGTCCTGCGCCTCCAGCGCCTCCCCGACGAGCGCGCCCTGGCCCGCCTCGCGGAGGAGTTCGCTGATATCCTGCGCTCCGGTACGCTGAGAGCGGTGGAGCCGTCCGAGGCTGAGGTTGAGGAAGGCGACTACCCCGAACTGGCACGGCTAGCGCTGGACTTCAACCAGCGCAGCTACGGCCGCCTGCGCCACCTCATCGACGCCCTGAACGAGTTCTAGCCCGCTAACGCCCGTGGAACGTGGGCGTCCTCTTCTCCAGGAACGCCTTTAGCGCCTCCCTGCTGTCCTCCGTGACGCCGGTCATGATCATCCCCTCCGCCTCCGCGTCCAACAGGGTAGCGTAGTCAGAGTGCAGGCCCAGGTTCAGGTTCTGCTTCATGCGAGCGAGGGCGATAGGCGGCCCCTTGGCGATGCGCTCGGCCAGGGCGCGCGTCTCGCCGGCCAGTTGATCGTCGGGCACGGTGCGGTTCACCATTCCAATGCGCTCCGCCTCTCGTGCGTCGATCAGGTCGCCGGTGAAGTAGAGCTCGCGGGCCTTGGCCGTCCCAACCAGCCGCTGGAGCATCCAGGTGCCCCCGTAATCGCCGGAGAAACCGACCCGCACGAAGGCCGTGCCCATGCGCGCGCTCTCCCCGGCGACGCGTATGTCGCAGGCCAGAGCGATGCTCAGGCCCGCGCCGGCCGCCGGGCCGTTGATCATAGCGATCGTCGGCTTGGGCATCTCGTGCAGCAGCCGGGAGACCTCCTCGCGGCGACGGAGATGGGCTACGGGGCTCTCGTCCGGCACAGCCTCGCCGGAGGACATACCGGCGATGTCCCCACCGGCACAGAAGCCGCGGCCGGCGCCGGTGATCACCACGCAGCGCACCTCCGCGTCCTCGGCCAGCCTCTCGATAATCGGGACGAGCGAGTCCATCAGTTCGCCGCTTAGGGCGTTAAGCTTCTCGGGGCGGTTCAACGTCACGGTCGCGACGTGCTCGGCGACTTCGAGCAGCACAGTGTCCGTAATGGTAGTCATCGGTCGGCCTCCTTCTAGAAGTGACCTCAATGATAGGGGGGCTGTTTCTGCTTGAAAAGATCAAACTTATGCTAGAATCGCCGTGCCAGCGTCACATGCACCTATGAGGAGGCGCCCCCATGCTCAAATACGTCGACCGGATGCTTCTCGCCGTCCGCGACCGCGCGGCGGCAGCGGACACGTTCTGCGCCATCCTGGGCGCCGAGCGCGTTCGCGATGAGACCAGCAAGCTCCTGGCGGCGCGGCGAACGGTGGTGCAGGCCGGCATCTCCGAGTTCGATCTGCTGGAGCCGGACGGCGAGGGCCCGGTCGCAACGCATCTGGAGCGCTGGGGTGAGGGCATCCTGGGCACCGGCTTCTCCACCACCGATCTCTCCACCCTCGGCCACCGCCTCTCCGAGCGAGGCATAACCCACAGCGAGGAGGACGGGCGGCTGTTCATCGACTCGGGCCAGACGCAGGGGATGAACATCCTCCTATCGCCGTACGAGGAGCGCTCGCCCGTGGGCCTCGTCAAGTGGCTGTACGAGGTGACGAACCTCGTGGACGACCACCAGCAGGCGGCGGCGTTCTACACCGATACGTTCGGGCTCGATGCCTCCAAGTTCTCGCCCATCGAGAGCGAGCAGTACGGCTACACCGGCCAGCTCACGCTGTTCAACCCGCCGCAGCAGCTAGACCGCATAGAGCTGTGCCAGATCACGGAGCCGTCGCGGGCCATGGGCCGCTTCCACGCCAGGCGCGGCCAGAGCATATACATGGGGTACGTGGAGACGGACGACGTAGCGGCGGTTCAGAGCGCACTTGAGGCGCGGGGCGCTCGCTACGCCGGTCGCTCGGACGACCCCAACCCGGAGGGGTTGTTCATCCACCCCACGGCGCTGCACGGCATGCTCTTGGGGGTCTCCCGCACCAATTTGGCCTGGACCTGGTCCGGCCGCCCGGAGCTGGCCAAGCGCTAGACGAAATCGCCAGTACCTCAGGCAACGCCGTGACGTTCTCCGTGCTGGCACGTTGTCATTATCAAAAGCCCATTCCTAGAAAGCGCGACTATGCCCACCTACAGGTTCAAGCAGGTAGACGTGTTCACCGGCCGGCCCTTCCTGGGCAATCCCGTGGCCGTCGTGCTGGACGCGGACGACATCGACCCCGCGCAGATGCAGCGCATCGCCGCCTGGACCAACCTGTCCGAGACGACGTTTGTGCTAAAGCCAACCGGAGACGCGGACTACCGGCTGCGCATCTTCGCCCCGGCGGTCGAGATGCCGTTCGCCGGCCACCCGACCATCGGTTCAGCCCACGCCGTCCTGGAAAGCGGCGTGCTGCCAGCGGAGTCGAAAAGCTTTAGCCAAGAGTGTCAGGCCGGCGTACTTCCCCTAACAGTGGACGGTACAGGTGCGGACAGGCGCATCTTCGTACGCGTCCCCGAGACGAAGGTAGTGGGCACCTACGAGGCGTCGGCGGACGCGATCTCGGCGGCGCTCGGCGCGCCCATCGCCAGGCGGCCCGCGCCCATGGCCATCGATGTCGGGCCCGTCTGGATGGTGGCCTACGCAGAGACGGAAGAGACCTTACGCGGCCTCGAGCCGGAGATGAACGCGCTCGCCGCGCTCAGCGGGGAACACGGCGTGATCGGGGTGGCGGTCTTCAGCCGCTGTTCCGGTGATGACGGCGCCGCCGTGCACGTTCGCTGCTTCGCTCCGGCCGCCGGCGTTCCCGAAG
>CBDURB010000013.1:0-14696 GCA_965369585.1 uncultured bacterium | reverse complement strand
AAACGCTCCAGACGACGCTGCCGGGGGTGTTCGCGGCGGGAGACGTCCGCGACGGTTCCACGAAGCAGCTAGGAGCGGCGATTGGAGAGGGTATAACGGCGCTGCTGATGGCGAGGCAGTACCTGGAGAAGCAGGCCCACGTGACGAAACGCCAGGTGAGCGCCTGACTTCATCCTACCAGCTGCTGGGCAGGTCGCCCTTCTCCTTCTGCTCCTCGACGAAGGCGTATGTGCCATCATCCTGGCGGATGACCGGCTTGCCGACGTCGGTGATCTGACCGCGCTGGTCCAGCTCCGTGCGCAGCAGCGCCAGCTCGTCCTCCGTGGGCGTCTCCAGCGTCTCGACTTTCTTGGCCATCCGCGGCTTGAACGACATCTCGGCCAGGACCTGGTCGACGGTGACGAAGGGTGAGACGCCGGTGAGGCGGAGGTGGCGGTCCTCATAATCGAACACGGCCCAGGGCGTGACGACGCGCCAGGGGCCGGTGCCGCGGGGGAGGCCGACGCGCTCGCGGGCACCCTCGCTACCGTCGAGGAATCCGGGCGAGGAGATGAAGTCCACACGAGGGACGAACTTGCGGGCCTGCTGGTCGGTCATGAGGATGGTGTGCCAGCAGAGGGCGGCGATGGAGTCGGCGCCGCCGGGGCCGCCGAAGCGTCGGTGCTCGCCCTCGTAGTCGCCCAGGGCGGTGGAGTTGATGTTGCCGTAGGGGTCCACCTGGAGGGTGTTGAGGATGCCGTAGTCCATGAGTCCGATCTGGGCGTGGAAGCCGCTGGTGTTCAGAGTGCCCCACTGTAGGGCGCGATAGCTGGAGCGGCGGGCGACCATCGTCATGAGGGGATCGAGAGGGAGGGAGGGTTCAGGGGCGACGACGCCGTCCTCGGTGACGTAGATGGCGTTGGGGGCGTACAGCATCTTGGCCAGGAGGATGGAGGCCATGGGGGAGCCGCCGCCGGCCACCCAGTAGGTCCTGGCGTCTTCGATCATGCGGGCTACCGTGCAGATCTGGTGCTCGCGCTCGTTGAAGTAGTCGGCCTTCTCGCTCATGCTGTGTACCCCTCTTTAATGGTGGCGCGGCCCTGGATATCCTTCAGCCTGCTGGCGCCGACCAGCTTATCCAGCATCTCAGCCTGGGAGGAGACGCCGTAGACGTACTTGTCGAGATACTGGGGGATGAGGCCGCGCAGGGTGGAGGCGACGACCTCGATGACGTGCGGCACGTCCGAGGTGTAGTGGCCCTGCATCTCGCCCGGGTAGGCGCCGAAGGGGGCATGGACGACGGCGTCCACGACGTAGTAGGGGATGGTGGTGCGGCCGGGGTCGCGGCGGATCTCCTCCGTATCGATGATCTCCTCGGCGGAGATGACCACCTTCTTGGAGGCCATCGCCGCCTCCTGGTGGGAGATGCCGGTGCCGAAGATGCGGGCGTTGCCGAACACGTCCGCCTGGTGGACGTGGATCAGGGCCACGTCCGGGTTGAGGGCGGGGACGATGGTGATCGGCTCGCCGGTGTAGGGGTCGTTAATCAGCTTGGCGCCGGAGTGGGTGAAGCCGTCCGTGCCGCCGAAGGAGCGAACGGGCATGAAGGGGAGGCCCATCGCCCCGGCCATGATGCGGTTAGTCATCACCACGTTGGAGTACTCGTAGGCCGTGACACGCCCTTCGCGGATCGCCTGCTCCACGGTGGGGCCGAACAGGAAGAAGCCGACATCGAGCTTGGAGACGCAACCGCCGCCGACGAGGAGGGCGGCGGTGACCCAGGTGAACTTGGCGCCCACCCAGAGCTCCTTCTTCTTCTGGCGGATCACCTCGCGGATCAGGGAGGCGGGGCCGCGCTGGAGGTAGTTGCATTCGTAGAGGAGGTAGTCACCGTCGGAGACGAACTTCTCGACAGCCTCCTTCTCTGACATGAGCTTGGGGACGAGGGCGCGGCTCTTGTTCTCGTGGACCCAATCGCGGAAGCCATCGGGGTCTACCTTGAGGTATTCGCCTCGCCCTTCGGCGAGGACATCGACAGTGGTCATGTGGCTACTCCTGTTTGTCTGCAGGACTCCCGCCCTTGCCTGCAATCATGTAGGCGATGGCTGCGCGGGTATCATTGCCTCTCGCGCTACGGCTGTCAAGCTAGCCCGCCTAAGACGGTGCCGTGGCTAGCGGTCGAAGTACCATTCCCAGATCGGCTCGCCCCAGAAGAGGGCGACGACGGCGCCGATGGCGATGAAGGGGCCGTAGGCGATATAGTCGCGCCGCCCCAGGACGCGCAGGAGCAGCAACGGCAGGATGAAAGCGCCCGCTGCGAAGGTGCCTATGAAGACGCCCACGATGACAGAGGGTAAGCCGACCACAAGGCCCATGAGGAGCGACATCTTGACATCGCCGAAGCCGAAGGCGCCGCGGCCCACGATGAACATGACGGAGGTCAGGATCAGGGCGGTGGCGCCGCCGCCGAAGACCTCGAGGACGGAGCGGTCCGGCCAGGCCCAGGAGAAGGCAGCGGCGAGGAGAAGGGAGGGGTAGACGACGCGGTTGGGGATGAGGCGGCGCTCAAGGTCGGTGAAGATGAGGGCGAGGAATACGGTGGCGAAGAAGCCGGCCAGCAGGGCCGGGCCGAACCCAGCGACGACGAGTTCCGCGGTGACGAACAGGGCGGCGCTGCCGGGGGCGAGCAGGAAGGCGCGCAGGGGCAGACGGCGGTCGCAGTCGGGGCAACGGCCGCGGCTCCAGGCCACGCCGACGATGGGGATCAGTTGGAGCGGGCGAAGCGCGTGGTGGCAATGGGGGCAGCGGTAGGCGGGGCCGGCCAGCGGTCCGTCAGTATACAGACGGTCGAAGAAGACGTCCAGCGTGTGGCCCAGGAGCAGGCCGAGGACGGCGGCGAGGACTACCATTCACCGATCACCATAGAACAAGAGACTAACCCATAGGTAAGTGAGCCGCAACGCGAAGGTCTATCTGTCGGTAACGAGTGTCCTGGAGCCGCGTCTCACCTTTAGTGGCAGAGTCTGGAAGTGAGGAACGGCTATCGAGGAGTCCGCTCAGCCCCTGAAGATTAGTGTAACCGCGGTTGACCGTTGGCCCAAGCGGCAGCACACAGGCGCGGCGACGGCGTCGACTCCCTCCGTGCGGCCGCTCTGGCGTGATGTGGCTCTCCACCTCGCCCGCATCTTGTTGCTTCTGGGGGCGCTGGCTCTGCTGGTTGTCGTCCGTTCCGGCGTGCCTCCGTACTTCTTTGTCCTCACAGTAGCGGTCTCGTTGGCGGCCGTTTACGTCACCGTACGGGCGGGCGGCGGCTTCCGTGTATGGGCTGCGTACGTTCTGGCTTTCGCGCTATTCGCCTACCTGCGCACGCTAGCCGACGAGACGGGCAATCCCGCGCAGTTCGGTTACGTTGTCACCCTTGAGAAGACGTTATTCATGGGCTCCGTGCCCACTCTGTGGCTTCAGGAGCACCTCTATGCCGCGGGCAAAGTCAGGGCTCTGGAGGTCTCCTCCTTGGTTGTTTACTCCTCATACTTCCTGGCTCCTCACCTAATGGCTCTGGCGGTTTGGCGGTTGGACCCCGGCCGCTTTCGACCATATGTGGTCGCCATCCTGGGCACATTCTACGCCTGCCTTGCGGTGTCCTACATGGTGCCGACGGCCCCGCCCTGGAAGGCCGGACTGGTCGGCGACCTGCCGCATGTCTTTCGCATCATCAGGGACATCAGCGGCGGAGTCAGTCCCGATGGCTACCGGCGCGCCTACGAGATCGCCGGTCCTAACGATGTCGCCGCTATGCCTTCGCTCCACATGGCCATCCCCTTGATCATCGCCTTCATGGCGTCGCGGCTTCACCCTGTGGCTGGTGCCGTTGCGTTCTTCTACGCTGCCGCCATGGCCTTCGTCCTGGTCTACCTGGGCGAGCACTACGTTGTAGACCTTCTGGCGGGCCTTCTCGTGGCGGTCGTCGTCTGGAAGCTGGTGTGGTGGCGCCAAAGCCGGGAGCAGCGGGAAGGGCTCTCGCAGAGTCATGCGAGGGGCGAAGCGCCGGTGGTCAAGGTGCGGCCGTCCTCTACTCCTGGCGGCTGCTAGCTTGGCGGTACAGCGCCTGACCCAACTTTACGTAACGCGTGCGCGGCGAAATCTATCTTCCTCCTTGGAACGCGGGGGAGATGGAAACGTTTAACCCGCGATTCGGTGAGCAGGTCAGGGAGTTAATATTCTTTCACTTGGTGGACATAAGCGTAACGGCTATGGAGGTGGGGTCATCTAATCTCATGGAAGCTCTCTGGACGGGCCTGTCCTTGAGACGGCCTGACCGGAGACGAAGAAGGCAAGAGATTCTAGAGGAAAGGAGGAAGCGATGCTTTCCAACATTAGCGCAACCCTACTGCGGTTGTATGGCTTGTTTGAGCGGGAGAAGGGTCAGGCCCTGGCCGAGTACGGCCTGATCTTGGCCCTCATCGCTGCGGCTGCCATCATCGCGCTGACCGCTCTCGGCTTTGCTATCGCTGGCCAACTGGGCATCATCACGGGCAAGCTTGGTGTCGGCGGCGGTAGTTAGAACACGAGCGCACGTTCGTTGACGGCAGCATTCTGCCGTCAACCGTGGGTGGTGGGCCCCGATCCTATCGGGGGCCCCACCGCCTACGGAGGCGATACGGAACTAGGACAGAAAGGAACCGCCCCGCAGTAGTGGACGCCGGGCCCCAGGCCTTGCGGCCATTAGATAGGCGATCCGATGCTAAAGCTGATTCGAAGACGAACAGAGAAGGGTCAGAGGGGTGAGAAAGGCCAGGCCCTGGTTGAGTTTGCCCTACTCGTCCCCATCTTTCTCATGCTGCTGTTCGCCATCGTGGACTTCGGCATGGGCTTCCACTCTTGGATCACGGTGACGAACTCGGCCAGAGAAGGAGCGCGACTGGGTGCGGTCCAGGCCACTGAACAACAAATCATAGACCGTGTGCATGACACTGCCGACCTCATCGACGAAGACACGAATATGTCCGTGGTGGTCGTAAACGCCTACCCTGATGGCCAGCAAGGGGAGTCGGTGACGGTGACGGTGGATTACAATTACGATCTCATAACTCCCCTGGCTAGCCTGGTGGCATTCCTCAGCGGCGATATTATCGGTCCCACGCTGACGCTTTCTTCAACGGCCGAGATGAGGTTGGAGTAGCGGCGCCGGCTACTGCGATCATACTTCCCGCAGGCTGAAGACAACCTGCGCCCGCGATAGCACCGGGAGCACCCGGAGCAACACCAAAGCGATAAGCCCTCGGTACATGATGTCCGCGGAAGAGTTCCACTTGTTTAGTGAGCCCAAGACCTCAGACCTCCAGCCCATCGCAAGCGTCATCGGCATTCAGGCTGCGACCGACTCACGCCCCATCCCCACTAGAATTAATCGCCTGGCCGCGTTAAATCCGTAACAGATCGGCCTCAATAACATCATTAGATTTGTAATGACGTTTTATTGTGGCCCGCTCTCGGCGGGTCGCGAAAGAAAACTGTGATCGGTGAGGTAAGAGATGATCAAGAATCAAGCGTTAGGCGGTAGGTCAAACAGAGGTCTCATCCTACTGGGCCTGTTCTTGGGGCTCGTCAGCGCGGCGCTCATCGTCGTGTACCTGAGCCAGGCCGGCGAGGGTGGTGGCGGTGAGGTTTCCGGGGCTGAGGTGACGCCTGTGGTCGTCGCCAGCCTGGATATCGCCGCCGGCACCCGCATCACAGAGGAGATGGTGGAGACCAAGGACATCGCGGTCGACACGGTGCTGGCCGGCGTTTTCCCGGAAACGGAGGGTGTCGTCGGCCAGGTGGCGCGGGTTCCGCTCGTTGCTGGTGAGCAGGTAATTGCAACGAAAGTCACAGCCACCGGCGCCGCCATCGCCGATGGGGAGAACCCGCCGCTGGCCTTCGTGATTCCGGAGGGAAAGCGCGCGGTCTCTATTCAGGTGAGCAATGTGATCGGCGCCAGCGGCCTCATCAGGCCGGGCGATTACGTGGACGTCATCCTTACCATGGAGGTAGGGGACGACAACCTAGCCCAGACGATTCTGCAGAACGTTCTGGTGTTGAGCGTCGATCAGGACGTAACGCGTGCTGTGGTGAGCGAAGGTGAGGAGGCCCCGGTGATCGGTGATGGTACCGAGGCCAACCCTGAGGCCACCACTGTCACACTGGCGGTATCACCGGCGCACGGGGAGGTTCTCGCCGTGGCTGAGGCGTGCGCAACGCCACGGCTGGCCCTAGCGCTGCGCGGCTTCGGTGACTCTAGCCCGGTGGCAAGCCGAACTGTGTGGGCTGAGGACGGAGCGGCGCCCACCTGCGCGGCCCTGCTGGGAGTCTCGGTCTCGTCATTGCAATAAGGAGTAGCTGGGAGAGGTTGAGGGAGTAAAGGGCGATGCCACGTAACCCGCGAGTCATAGTAATTGACCAGGACCAGATCGCAAGGTCTGAGGTCCAGAAGATGCTGGCCCTTTCGGGCTTCGCCGTGCTGGGCGAGGCCGGCTATGGGATCGAAGCGGTTTCGCTAGCAAAGGAAGCTGAGCCGGACCTCGTCATCATCGCCGTAGAGGAGCCTGTAGTCAGGGCCCTGCAGACGGTGGAGGCGGTGGCGGACCTTCTTCCACAGTCCCCGGTAGTCGCCTATTCTTCCATCCAAGATCCGGCCAGCATTCGCAAGGCTATGCTTGCCGGCGTAAGCGACTACCTCATCACACCCGTGCGAGAAGAGGAGCTGGTCAAGTCTATCTATGACGTGCTGGCTCAGGAGGAACGGAAGCAAGCGCGTATCTCGGGTGAGGTGGAGGAACCGCTGGCCTGCGGCACGGTGCTGACGGTGTTCGGCGCCAAGGGTGGTATCGGCAAGACTACTATTTCAACCAACCTGGGCACGGCCCTGGTGCAGAAGACTGGCCAGTCGGTCGTGCTTGTCGACTTGGACACCCGATTCGGTGACGTGGCCATCCTTATGGACATACCGGTGGAGCGCAGCATCGCCGATCTGGCATTACCGGAGGAAGAGATCAACCGGGAGATGCTCCAGGACTGTCTCTATACCCATAACACCGGGGTGACGATTCTGCCGGCGCCGGTTCGGCCTACAGACTGGCGGAGCGTCCACGCCGGCCACATTGAGCGCGTTATAACGCTGCTGGCGCAGACGTACGACTACGTGATCCTGGACACGCCAGGGACGTTCAACGACATCGTAGCGCGGGCGCTGGAGATGGCTACGCTGGTGCTCCTGGTGGCGACTGTGGATATGGCCAGCCTAAAGGACACCCTCTTGGCGATAGATATGCTCCGCTCTTGGAACTTTCCCCAGGAGAAGATAAAGCTGCTGATTAACTCCACCAACGAGGCTAGCAACGTTCAGCCTCAGGAGATCAAGCGAATGTTAGGCCGGGAGGTCTTCTGGTCCATCCCGTATGACCGGAATATCAGCACCGCCACCCAATTGGGCATGCCGGTGGTGGTGACGAAGCCCACATCCAAGGCTTCGGAGAGCATGGTGGAGCTGGCCTACGCGCTCAGCGGCGTTCATGAGAAGCAAGAGCAGCAGCAAAAACAGGGCGGCAAAGGCCTCTTCAGCCGCATTCTTGGAACAACAACGGAAGAGCAAACAGAAGTGAAGGTGGAGTAGAGAGATGCCTAGCTGGCAACCAGGCAGCAGCCGTTCCCAAGGCAGCCCATTGGCCAAACCGGAAAGCGCCCCATCTAGGGGCACTCCGGGCCGCCACAATGAGGATATGGAGGGTCTGATCTTCAGGATGCATCATATGCTGATTGAAGAGCTAGACGCCGACCAGATCAGCTCCATGGCGCCCGATGAGAGGCGAGGTCTGGTGGAGCAGGCTACGGAGACTATGCTCCGACGCGAGATGCCTTCCGTGGGCGGCATCACCCGCGATCAGATCCTGGCCCGGGTGGTGGACGAGGTCGTCGGGCTGGGGCCTATCGATGGGATGATTCGTGACCCCTCAGTGTCCGAGGTGATGGTGAACGCCCCCGACGAAGTGTACTTTGAGCGGGAAGGCATCATCTATCTGAGCGATATCCGCTTCCGAGATGCGGAGCACATTCAGCGGATTATCGAGAGGATCGTAGCTCCTCTGGGGCGCCGCGTGGATGAATCCTCGCCGATGGTGGACGCTCGCCTGCCTGATGGCTCCCGTGTCAACGTGGTCATACCGCCTGCATCACCCAAGAGCGCGACGATCACTATCCGGAAGTTCCGTGCAGACAAGATGACGATGGATGAGCTGGTCACGACCGGCACCATAGAGGCGGAAATGGCGCAGTTTCTGAAGGCCTGCGTCAAGCTCCGCCTGAACACCCTCATCTCCGGTGGTACCGGCACCGGAAAGACGACGTTCCTGAACGCGCTTTCCGCCTACATTCCGGAGAGCGAGCGCATAATCACCATCGAAGACCCGACAGAGCTCAGGATGCAACAGCCGCACGTTGTGAGCCTGGAGGCACGGCCCTCTAACATCGATGGCAAGGGGGAGATCAGCCAGCGTGAGCTGTTACGCAACAGCCTGCGTATGCGCCCTGACCGTATCATCATCGGTGAGGTGCGCGGGCCGGAAGCGTTCGACATGCTGAACGCCATGAACACGGGTCACGAAGGCTCCCTGTCTACGGTTCACGCCAACTCCCCGCGTGATGCGCTGGCCCGCGTCGAGAATATGGTTCTAATGGCCAACCTGGATCTTCCGAGCCAGGCGATCCGGGAACAGGTGGCCTCCGCGCTGCATCTCCTGGTACAGCTAGCGCGCTTCAGCGATGGCGTGAGGCGGGTGACGCATGTGACCGAGATTATCGGCATGGAGGGCCAGATCGTGACCATGCAGGACCTGTTCACGTTCAATCAGACTGGCGTGGATTCGGAAGGACGGATTACTGGTCGCTTGACGGCCACCGGCCTCCGGCCTACTTTCGCGGAGAGGTTTGATCAGGCCGGCATCCAGCTGCCGGAGAGCGTGTTCCTGGTGGGTGGGGGAGTCTAGGCGATGGACGTTCTACTTGTCATAATCGCGATGACAGTCCTGCTGGCCGTGTTTTCCTTTGTCGTTGGGCTTCGCTCCTCTCGTCACAGCGCCATGGAGGAGCGGCTGGATACGTTCCGGAGCGAAAGGAAGACGGGTGAGACGCAGCAGGATGAGCAACAGGGGCCGGTACTGCGGCAGCGTTCATACAGCGGCCTGCCGATTCTGAGCGGCTTCATTGGGCAGCTCAGGGGCTCGGAGCAAGTGGCGCTGAAGTTGGAGAGAGCAGGGGTGCCTCTGCGGGTGGGCGAATATTACATAATCCGCTATGTGGCGGCGCTAGTGTTCTTTGCGCTGCCATTTCTCTTTAGATCAGGCGTGATTGCCATCGTCATGGGACTTGGCCTGGCGGTGCTTGGCTACAGCCTGCCGGCCGTCTGGGTGGGCTCCAAGAGAAGCTCCCGTGGCAAGAAGATCGATGGCCAAATGGTAGAGATGCTCGGGATGGTGGCGAACTCCCTCAAATCAGGTTACGGGCTGATGCAAAGCTTTGAGTTCACGGCCAGTCAGATTGACGCGCCCCTAGGCACGGAGCTGAAGCGGATGCTCCGGGACGCCAACCTGGGCATGAGCGCCGAGGACGCACTCCAGGCGATGGGAGACCGGATAGGCAGTGCGGATCTGGAGATGGTGCTCACGGCGGTCAACATTCAGCGCAGCGTGGGCGGCAACCTGGCGGAGATCCTGGAGAGCGTTGCGTTCACGATGCGTGAGCGGGAGCGCATTCGGGGAGAGATCGAGACTCTCACCTCCCAGCAGCGGATGACCGGCATCGTCATCGGCGGCTTGCCGGTGGGCATGCTGTTGTTCTTTCTGCTAGTTGCCCCTGACTACGTGGGGTTGCTGTTCACGACGACTGCAGGACAAGGCATGCTTCTAGTCGCCGTGGTGTTGGAGGTCCTGGGCGCCTTTTCGATAAAGAAGTTGCTGGCGATAGACGTTTAGAGGTTAACCATGCTTATCGGTATTATCGGTTTCCTGGTGTTTCTGACGATCGTCAGTCTGGTGCTTGGACTGGGGCGTCGCTCTCCTTCGGTAATGGAGGCACGAATACAGGATTTCAAGACGCGGGCGGTGGAGGTTGTGGAGGGGGAGGCTGACCTTAGTGTCCCGTTTGCAGACCGTGTCCTGGGGCCGGGCATTGAGGCGCTTTCGAATGCGGCCACTTCGGTGCTGCCGGCAAGAGTCCTGGCTAACATTGAAAAACAGCTTCTCATGGCCGGAAACCCGATGACGGTAAACGCCTACGTGGTGTTCTGGATGCTCAGCGTCAGCCTGCTGGCGGGCTTCACACTGATCTCCGTCGTCGTCGTCTGGGGCACCATCGGTGTTCAGCAGGCGGGGGCGGTGCTGGTGTTCGGCGTGTTTGGCTGGATGTTTCCCGGCGCCTGGCTTAAGGGCCGCGTAAAGGTGCGCCAGAAGAAAGTGCTCAAGGCTCTGCCTGACGCGCTGGATCTGGTGACCACCTGTGTTGAGTCAGGACTTGGGTTGGATGCCGCGCTGGCCCGCGTGGCCGAGAAGAGCAGCGGTCCGCTGGCTAGTGAGCTGTCCGACATGCTGCGAGACGTGGCCATGGGTAAGCTGCGCCGCGATGCGCTGAAGGAGTTGGCCGACAGGTTGGGTGTGGACGAGCTGACTGGCTTCATCAATTCGATTATTCAGGCAGAACAGCTGGGTGTTGGCATAGCCCAGGTGCTCCGCGTGCAGTCAGATCAGATGAGGACGCGCCGGCGTCAGGCGGCGGAGAAAACCGCCCACGAGGCGCCGATCAAGATGATCTTTCCGCTCGTCCTGTTCATCTTCCCAGCGTTCATGCTTGTGATCTTAGGTCCGGCAATTATCCGGATAGCCACATCGTTCTCGTCGTAATGGAAGAGGTGGTTAGAATGGGTCTCGGGCAGAAGATCAGGGGTCTCCGAGAGGAGATCGGAATGAGCCAGGCTCAGCTCGCGACGCAAGCGGGGCTGAGCCAGGGATACCTGTCTCAGATTGAGAACGATGAGGTGCAGAACCCCAGCGCTGCAGTGCTGTTTCGTCTGGCACAGGCGCTGCACGTGGATCCGCGCTGCCTGCTAGAGGCGGCCGGCTACACGGAGGTTCTGAGCGCCGCGCCAGAGACGGAGTATGAGACTCCCGTTGACCCGGACCTGTTGTGCTTCCTGTCCCGGCTGCCCCTTGAGCAGCAGCGGTATCTGCTGCGATTCCTGGAAGGGATGGAGCGGGAGCCCGCTGTTGGGGTGAGGTAGAGGCCGCCGGAAGAATGATCTGTTACTCTGGTATTTTGGTGGAATCAGCGGAGTTCTCCATGTTGCGTGTCATCAACGAGACTAAGGCCACGGTGGTGGCTCAAGATGTCCTTCTGGCGGATGGCATCTGGTCCCGTTTCTGGGGCCTTATGGGCCGCAAGGGTCTTCCTGAGGAGGCGGGGCTCCTGCTAAGGCCCAGCTCTTCCATACATACTGCATTCATGCGCTTCGCCATTGATGTTGTGTTCCTGGACCGGTCTCTAAAGGTGGTCAAGGTGGTGCCGCGGATGAAGCCTTTTCGGGCGTCCATGGCCTTCGGTGGTGCTCATAGCGCCCTGGAGTTGAATGCGGGCGCGGCGGAGAAGGCGCAGGTGCAGACGGGAGACCAGCTGACTCTGGTCGATCAGGAGTGACGGTCGTGTACCGGAACCGCCGATCTGAAACCTTGATAAACCGGCTGCCGTCTGGCAGTCAAGTGGATAGTGTTGACACCGCCAAAGTGACGATGGACAATCATTCAGACCCTTATCGGAGGGCAAGCTCATGAAACTCGGAGATAGGATACGGGAGTTGCGAGAAGAGTTCGGCCTTACTCAGGGGCAACTGGCGGGCAGCGCGTCCGTCAGCCAGGGATACCTTTCTCAGCTTGAGAACGGGGACGTGAAGAGCCCCAGCGCGGCCGTGCTGCTTCGCGTAGCAAAGGCGATACAGGTGGATCCAAATGATCTGTTCGAAGCGGCCGGCTACCCGACGGTGCGGACCCTTCGGCAGATATACCAGGGCTACGAGTCCAACATTGACCCTGAACTATTGCGGTATATGGGTCGACTACCTCGAGACCGGCAGCGGCGGCTTCTGCTCCTGCTGCAGGGTATGGAGACGGTTGTGGTAGAAGGAGAGGACAGCGACGGCAGGGCCGTTGAGCTGACAACGCAGGGCAAGCCGGGTAACGGCCGCTCCGTCGGCCGCCGCCTCCGGGACGGTGTCAGGGGTTCCAGAGCCCGGGGCTAGGCATGGCGGACTTGCCTGAGGACCGCATCGCCCTGGCCGAGAAGGTTGACCCTGACCTCCTGCACATGCTGGCGCAGATGCCCCGCCGTCAGCAGCGTCAGGTGCTCCTACTGCTGATGGTGGTTGAGAACCTGCTGTATGAACTGTTGCGGGAGAGACGCATGAAGGATGACCTGGAGTAGGCTCACAGGATTTTGACCAAAAGCGGAGGCCCCGGGATTCCCGGGGCCTCACTTTGTATCGATGGGTAGATGCCTTAGTCGGATGTGGCCTGCTGCGCCAGGCTATCGGCGATGGCCACGATGTCCTGCAGGGGCAGGCTGCTGTCCGTGGCCTGGATAACGGTACGCAGCCCACGGAGGTCGAAGATGATGGTCAAGGCGTCGCCTTCGCCCCAGGTAAGGGTGCTGCCAAGGGGCCGCCAGGTACCGCTGATCCAGGTGGCGGGGGTATCGTTGGATAGCCGTATGTCCTGGGCGAAGCCCTGCTCCACGGCGATGCTGCTACTGGATGTGTGCTCCTGGTAGATGAGGATGGTTTCGGGGCTCCCCCCCATGCCAGAGTCCTCATAGGCCAGGACAAACACGCCACCGGATTCCGCTAAGATCGCACCGGGGAAGTATCTAGAAGAGGCCTCGTGGTAGCCAGCTGGCAAGGAGGTGGGCTTGTACACTGTCTGGCCTAGGAGGGTGCCGGCTTGGGCAGCTGTGGTGTTGTTGCCTTCGATGACCTCGGTTACCGGCGGCACCGTCGGCGGGGCCGAGGTCTCGACCACTCCGATATGGCCGCCCACGAAACGCGCGAACTCGGCAGCCGGGTGGTGCGCCAGGCCGGTGGCCGGTATGGGGCCCAGGGCGGCGATGACCAGGGCGATAACAGCACCGGCGGCGGCAAGCTTCGGCCAGGGCGCTGCGCCATGACGTTGGAAGATGGGTGAGCGCCAAGTCCGATTGAGGTGCGCCATAATGCGCGGCCTAATGCGCGCCCAGACCCGTGCCTGCTGGTCGACGAAGCCGGTGTTGGCCGTCTCGGCGGCAGCGCGGCGGACGCGCGCAACGCGTATTAGGCCTGCCAACTTGGAGTCTTGATCCTCCCATATAGGCTGGCCAAGGATCATGCGGTCAAGGGCAGCGCCGAAATCATCGGCCTCTCGATCGCGCCGGCGGAACGGCCAGCGGAAGAGGCCGCGCTTCTCTGACAGTTCGGCCTGAATGCTAGCCTGCACGCGCTGCCAGACGGCTTCACGGTGACTCTCAGAGATGGTGGCGGCGCGCTCCGCCATTTGGTGCCGCAGGCCAACGATGTGTTGTAGCTCTTGGACATCCAGTTGCTCGGGGTCTCTATCGCCGGACGCGATCTCCCCTGCGGAATCGCTGGCTGTAGGAAGGCCGTCGGGCTCGCGGTTGTCGCCCTCCTGAAGAGAACCCAAACGGTCCATGAGCCGCTTCAGCACTTCGGCCTGGGCCTCGGCGCCTGCCCTGGCCGCCAACTGGCTGGCGTCAAGCCGGATCTTGGCTATCTGCAGGAGCTCGTCAAGCTCCTCGTCGTCAAGGCCCTCGGGCATGTGGCCCTGGACCATCTCCTCGATGGCCTTGGCCAGCTTGTCTGCCCGATCCTCGTCACGCATAGTTAACGAGCTTCTTGCTGTTGCGCCATGCGCTCCCGCAGCTTGCGGAGGGCGCGGAAGATAGTGACGCGTACATTTACCTCGCTGGTCTTGAGGATGTTGGCTATCTCACGGTTGGTGAGCTCCGCATCAAACTTGAGGGAGATGATCTCTTGCTCTCGCGGCGGAAGCTGGCGTAGGAGCGAGACCAGGTGGCTGAGCCGCTCGCGATGAAGGAGAGTGTCCTCAGGGCTGGCCGGCTGCTGGTTCAGCTCGTTGTGCCAGGCGGCGTCTTGAAGGGCTTTGGCCGCGGGCTTCTCCTTGCGCCAGTGGGAAGCGACCTCGTTGCGGGCGATCGTGAACAGCCACGAACCGAAGGCCTCCGCGGACCGTAAGGACTGCTTCTTGACGAACGCCTTTTCGAAGACGTCCGAGACGATGTCCAGCGAAGCTTCCTTGTGCTGGACCCGTCCGTAGACGTAAGCGAAGACTTTAGGGAAGTACTGATCGTACAGCTCGGCGAACTCGCTGAGCTGGAGGCCTCTCGCACTGGCGGGGGCGGGAGGAGAGCGGCGGACCCGGGCCTGGTCCCTAGTGGCTGCTGCTGTTGCTGCTGCGCTGTTCGTTCTTCCGGCTAGAGTGGTACGCATTCGCCCCTTCCTTCGATCCTCGGCGCCTGCCAGGCCGGGTTTGGCCGATGGCCTTAGGGGAGACCGAGGGCTAGCACTGGATTTAGGACGAACAATAGACGCCGGGATAGGCAAAGCTGTTACACTCGTTTCGATGATGGAATCG
>CBDURB010000012.1:0-14716 GCA_965369585.1 uncultured bacterium | reverse complement strand
ACCCGCATCCGCGAGCTAGGCTTGGCCGGGGTGCGCCTCCTCAAGAGTAACGTCCGCGTCTATCCGGAGGGCAATCTCGCCGCCCAATTGCTGGGCTTCGTAGGGCGGGATAACATCGGCCTCACCGGGCTGGAGGCGGACCTGGACGAGATCATCGGCGGCGCCAGGGGCACTGTCGTCTTCGAGCGTGACGGCCTGGGCAATCAGATAGCCCTGGGCGACCGCAGTGAGCTACCGCCGCTCCTCGGGTCCGATGTCGTCCTCACCATCGACCGGTTCATTCAACGGATGGCGGAACAGGAGCTGGACAAGGCGATCGAGAACCACGAAGCCAGCGGCGGCACCATCATCGTCGTCCAGCCGGAGACGGGCGCGATTCTGGCCATGGCCAGTCGGCCTACCTTCGATCTCACGAAGCTTGACCTGAGCGATGAGTCCAAGCTGGCGCTCTTCCGCAACCGCGCTATCACTGATCAGTACGAGCCCGGCTCGGTGTTCAAGCTGGTCACGATGGCCGCCGCCATCGACCTGGGCCTTGTGACCCCCGACACGTGGTGGTACGACGAAGGCGTGTTCCAGGTCAACGACTGGAGCATCAGAAACTGGGACCTGAGCACCAACGGCTCCCAGACGGTCACCCAGATCCTGGCCAAGAGCCTTAACACCGGCGCCGCCTGGCTCGCCCAGCAGGTAGGCTCAGAGGGCTTCTACGACTACGTTTACCGCTTCGGCTTCGGCGAGCCGACCGGCTCGGGGCTGAGCGGCGAGGTGGACGGGCGCATCCGCACCCCCGAAAACGACCCCTCTAACTGGCGGCCGGTGGACATGGCGACGAATAGCTTCGGGCAGGGGATCAGCGTCACGCCCCTGCAGATGGCGATGGCCGTGGCTGCCCTCGCTAACGACGGCAAGCTGATGAAGCCGATGCTGGTGAAGGAGATCCTTAGCCCTAATGGGACACAGACCAGCCAGCCGGAGATGATACGGCAGGTGGTGAGCCCTGAGTCCGCCCGCACCCTACTTGACATGATGGGCGTTGTAGTGCAGGGACTCCCGCCTAGCTTCCTGGACATCCAGGGCTACCAGGTGGGCGGCAAGACCGGCACGGCCAACATCGCTTCCGGGGGTGGCTACAAGGAGACGGCGTACATCTCCTCCTTCGCCGGCGTCGCCCCGCTGGAGGACCCTCAGATTGTGGTCATGGTGAAGATCGATGAGCCGAAAGGGCTGCCCTGGGGCACAGTCGTCGCGGCGCCAGCGTTCGATCGCATAGCCCAAGAGGCGCTGGCCTACTTCAAGATCGCACCCCAGGAGCCCGTTCTCGTTTCGGAGATAAGATAGTCGGTTAGTACCTAGGCGGATGCTAGCGGTGGATAGCGTAGTTCAGGGGACGGCTGAACTCCTGGTCGCAGGGCGCGGCCCGGTCGATAACGCCTTCAAACGCGCCGTCATCGACTCCCGAGAGTTGGAACGGGGAGACCTGTTCTTCGCCCTCCACGGCGAGCATCACGACGGTCACGACTTCGTGGACGAGGCCGTCGCCAGAGGCGCGTCCGGGCTGGTGGTTGACCGCCCGCTGGATGCGCCGGCGGGGGTGGCCGTCTTTCAGGTGAGTGATTCGCTGTCCGCCCTGCAACGGCTCGCCGCCTACTGGCGCGCCCGCCAGGACGTCCGCGTTATCGGCGTGACCGGCAGCGTGGGCAAGACCACCTGCAAGGAGCTTATCGCCGCCGTCCTCGCCGCCCGCTGGCCGGTGCTCAAGAGCGCCGCCAACCTGAACACGGAGATCGGCCTGCCGCTCACGCTGCTCCAACTGACCCCCCGCCATAAGCGGGCCGTCCTGGAGATGGCGATGTATGGCCGCGGCGAGATCAACCTGCTATGCCGGATCGCACGGCCCCAGATAGGGGTGGTGACCAACGTGGGGCCGGTGCACATGGAGCGCCTCGGCTCCATGGGCGCCATCGCCAGCGCCAAAGCGGAGCTGGTGGAGGCGCTGCCCGAAGACCCCGATGGAATCGCGATCCTCAACGGTGACGACTCGCGCGTCGTCGCCATGGCCTCCCACACCAGGGCCCGCGTCCTGCTCTACGGCCAGTCGCAGCAGTGCCACGTACGCGGCAGCGACCTCAAGGGCCGCGGCTTGGACGGCATCTCCTTCCGCCTCACCTACGGCGATACCCAGGTGGAGGTGGAGACGCCGCTTCCCGGCCGCCATCACATCTACCCGGCCCTGGCCGCCGCCGCCGTGGGGCTGTCCGAAGGCATGACCCTGGCCGAGATTGCGGGCGCGCTGCGGCAGGCGAGGCCGGAGCTGCGGCTCCGCGTGCTGCACACGCCCAACGGCGCCACAGTCCTAGACGATAGCTACAACGCCAGCCCCCAGTCCATGCTCGCCGTCCTTGACCTCTTGGCTGAGCTGCCCGCCCGCCGCATCGCTCTCCTGGGAGAGATGCGGGAGCTGGGCGCCGCCGCGGAGGAGGGCCACCGCCAGGTGGGCGAGCGCGCCGCCGCCTGCACCGACCTCCTCCTCGTCGTCGGAGAACCGGCGCGGCCGCTATACGAGGCCGCCTTGAAGGCGGGAGCCGAAGCGCGCTTCTTCAACTCCCCATCGGACGCGGTGCCCGTCCTTCGAGACGAGCTGCGACCGGAAGACCATCTGCTGGTGAAGGCCTCACGAGCGGTGGCCCTGGAGGCCGTAGTCGAGGGGCTGGTGGCGCCATGATCTACGCCCTGACCGTGGGAGCGATGACGCTTACGGTGACGACGATAGCGGGAAGGCCCTTCCTGGGGATGTTGCGTCGCCTGAAGGTGGGCAAGCAGATCAGTGAGTGGGGGCCCGAGAGCCATCAGGCTAAAGCCGGCACGCCCACCATGGGCGGCCTGCTCATCCTGGCCGCGGTCATCGGGTTCAGCGTCGCCGCCAACCTGTTCGGGCGATACTCTATCGGCCTGCCGCTGGCGGTGATGGCGGCGCTGGGCGCGCTCGGCTTTCTGGACGACCTGGGCTCCCTTCAGTCCGCCAAAGGCGGATGGGGCACCCTTAACAAGAGGGTAAAGTTCGTCGCCTTTGTCGCCATTGGGTTCGCCGCCGCCTTCGGCCTGTACGAGGGGCTAGGGCTGAGCGACGTCAACGTGCCTTATGCGGGCCGATACGACCTCGCTGCCTGGTACATACCGATCGCCGTGGGCGTCATCGTCCTCACCGCCGGTGGCGTGGCCGTCAGCGACGGTCTGGACGGGCTCTCCGCGGGCACCTCGGCCGTCGCCTTCGGCGCATACGGCGCCATCGCCCTGATCCAGGATCAGACGTTTCTGGGCACGTTCTGCTTCACCGTGGCGGCTGCGGTGCTGGGCTTCCTCTGGTACAACAGCCATCCGGCGCAGATGTTCATGGGCGACACCGGCGCCCTGGCGCTGGGCGGCGGTCTGGCTACGGCCGCCTTCATGACCGGCCAGTGGCTGGTCCTGCCGCTCATCGGCATCGTCTTCGTTCTGGAGGGCGCCTCAGACATCATCCAGGTGGGGTACTACCGGCTGAGCGGAGGCAAACGTATCTTCCGCATGGCGCCGCTGCATCACCATTTCGAGAAGCTGGGCTGGAGCGAGCCGCAAGTGGTACAGCGGTTCTGGCTCATCGGCATCCTGGGAGCAATCGTGGGCACGATTCTGGCGATGGAGGTCTAGCGTGATAAACCTTGACCGTCTGTCCGATCTGGATTTCGCCGATAAGCGGGTCACCGTTGTGGGCCTGGGCGTTGAGGGGGTGGACGCCGTCCGCTACCTCGCCTCGCGCGGCGCCGACGTGACCGTTAGCGACGCCAAGCCTCGCGAGCAGCTGGCGGAGCGCGTGGAGGAGGTGGCCGACCTGCCGATCCGCCTCTCTCTGGGCGGTAACGATCCGCAGGCGGTGAGGAACGCGGACGCCGTGTTCGTCTCCCAGGGCGTGCCGCTGGACCTGCCCGCCCTGGATGACGTCCTCCGCGGCGGCATCCCGGTCTGGTCGATGTTCACCCTGTTCATGGAGCTCTGTCCCGGCCCCGTCGTCGGCGTCACCGGCTCCAGCGGCAAGACCACCACCACCGCCCTTCTAGGCGAGATGTTCCGGGCCGACGAGAAGCCCGTATTTGTCGGGGGCAACATCGGCGTCGGCATCCTGGACCACCTGGCGGAGGTCCGCGCCTACACCTGGGTGGTGCTGGAGGTCAGCCACACCCAGCTTCAGATGACCTCGCGCAGCCCGCACGTTGCCTGCCTGCTCAACGTCACGCCCAACCACCTGGACCGCTTCTCCTGGGATCAGTACCGTGACCTTAAGCGCAACATCTTCCGCTTCCAGTCCACGGAGGACGTGGCGGTCTTCAACTACGACGATACCGAGGCGCGAGCGCTGGCCGACGCGGCCCCGAGCACCCGCGTGTGGTTCAGCCTGGGCGAGAAGATACCCGGCGACGGCGTCTACGTCCGCGGCGATGAGGCCCACTACCGCCAAGGCCGCTATGACCAACCGCTGTTCCCCCTGGACTCTCTGCCCCTGCGCGGCCGCCACAACCGCGAGAACGCCGTGGCCGCAGCCGCTGTGGCCTCCGCCTGCGGCGTGACCCCGAAGGCGATCGCAGACGCGGTGGAATCGTTCACCGCCGTGCCGCACCGGCTGGAGCACGTGGCGACGCTGAACGGCGCCGACTACTACAACGATAGCATCGCCTCTACGCCGGAGCGCACCCGGGCCGGCATCCGCTCCTTCCAGGAGCCGCTGGTGCTCCTGCTCGGCGGCCGCGACAAGAACCTGCCGATGGAAGAGCTGGCGCAGGAAGCGCTGCGCCGCTGCCGGGTCGTAGTCATCTTCGGAGAGTCTGGGCCCAAGCTGGAGGCGGCGCTGCGGCAGGCCGCCAAGGGATCGCGCGATAAGGGCGCCCGCATCGTCCGCGTTTCCACGCTGGCCGAGGCGTTCGAAGCGGCCCATCGGGCCGCCCGGCCGGGCGACGCCGTGCTACTTTCGCCCGCCTGCACCAGCTTCGACGCCTACGACAACTTCGAGGACCGAGGCGAGCACTTCCGCTCCCTGGTCGGTCGCTACGTCAAGGAGGCGCAGCCATCGCTACCGTAGTGAGCGGCCGCCCGCGCCGTGCGCACACGTTGCGACGGGACCAGCCAGACTACCTCCTGCTGGTTGCCACGTCCATGCTCCTGCTGGCGGGGCTGCTGACCGTGTACACGGCCAGCTTCGCTGTGGGCCATCTGGAGTTTGGCGACGCAAACTACTTCGTGATTCGGCACGCGTTCTACGCCATCGCCGGCGGTATGGCGCTCCTCTATTTCATGCGGCTGGACTACCACCAGCTGCGCCACCTGGCCGCGCCGATAATGGTGATAGCGTTGCTGGGACTGGCAGCCGTCCTCATTCCCGGCATCGGCGTGGAGCGCAACGGCGCCAGACGCTGGCTGGAGCTGGGCCCGATCTCCTTCCAACCCAGCGAGTTCGCCAAGCTGGCGACCATCATCTACATCTCCGCCTGGCTGGCCGGCCGACGAGAGAACATCAATAAGTTCAGCCTGGGCCTGGTGCCGTTCGTGCTTATGGTCAGCGTGGTCGGCGGCCTGGTCATCGTCGAGCCGGACATGGGTACCGCCGTCATCATCGTCCTCACTACCAGTACGCTCTTCTTCGTCGCCGGAGCGCCGCTCAGTCACCTGGCCCTGCTGATGGCCAGCGGCGGCCTCGTGACCTACGTCATGATCCTGGCGCAGGACTACCGGCTGGATCGCCTCACCTCCTTCGTCTCGCCGGAGGCCGACCCTCAGGGAAACGGCTTCCAGATTCTTCAGCTGCTAATCGCCCTGGGGAGCGGCGGCGTCACCGGCCTTGGCTGGGGAGTCAGCCGCCAGAAGTTCTTCTACGTTCCCGGCGCCCACACCGACGGCGTCTTCGCCATCATCGGCGAGGAGCTGGGGTTCATCGGCCTGCTGGGCGTCCTGGGTCTGTTCGCCTTCTTCATGTTCCGCGCCCTCAAGGCGACGCTCGCCTCACAGGATCAGTTCGGCACCCTGCTGGGCGTGGGAATCGTGAGCTGGATCGCCTACCAGGCCCTGATCAACATCGGCGGTATCACGCGCTCCATCCCGCTCACCGGGGTGCCGTTGCCCTTCCTGAGCTACGGCGGCTCCGCCCTTGTCGCCGTGATGGCCGGCGCGGGCATCCTCCTCAGCCTCTCCCGCTACGGCCGCAACGGCTCCTCCACAGAGCAGCCGAAGGCCCGTGCCCGACGCTACGCCCGGCGCAACCCAGCCGCGGGGAGGAGCACGGTATGAGGCTGGCCCTCTGCGGCGGCGGCACCGGCGGCCACGTGTACCCCGCCCTGACCATCGCCGCCGCGCTGGAGCGTGAGCTGCCGTCCGGCGAAAGGCTGGAGCCGCTCTACCTGGGCTCGCCGGAAGGCACGGAGGCGGAGCTGGTGGGACGAGCCGACATCCCGCTGCGCCCCGTTTCGTCCGGCCCCATCCGAGGCCGCAACCCCTGGGACCTGACCCGCAACGCCGCCCGGATGGCGAAAGGAGTGGCCCAGGCGCGCAAGGCGCTTTCTGAGTTCCGTGCGGACGTCGTGCTATCCACGGGGGGCTACACCAGCTTCCCCATAGCCCTGGCCGCCCGCTCCCGCGGGACCCCCATCACCATCTACCTCCCGGACGTCTACCCCGGCTGGGCGGTCCGGGCCATCGCCAACCTCGCCCGCCGCATCGCCGTCACCGCCCCCGAGACGCTGTGCAAGCTGCCGATCGGCAAGGCCATCCTTACGGGCTATCCGGTGCGCGAGGAGTTCTCGCAGGTCAACCGCGCGGAGGGACGTCAGCGCCTGGGGCTGGACCCCGAAGAGAAAGTCCTGTTCGTCGCCGGCGCCTCCCAGGGAGCGCACAGCATCAACCAAGCGATAGCAAGCAATCTGCGAAGCCTCTTGGAGTTATGTGAAGTCGTCCACATCAGCGGACGCGCCGATGAGGAGTGGCTCGCCGGACTGGCGAAGGATCTGCCGGGCGAGCTCCGCAGCCGCTACCACCTGTTCGGCTACCTGCACAAAGAGTTCCCCTGGGCGATGGCCGCCGCCGACCTGGCTCTCTGCCGCGCCGGCGCCTCCGTGCTGGGAGAGCTGCCCGCCCTGGGCCTGCCCGCCATCCTCGTCCCCTACCCCTACGCGGGCGCTCATCAGCGGCTTAACGCCCGCCACCTGGCGGACAACGGCGCCGCCGTCATCCTTGAAGACAGCGACCTGAGTTCGATGCTATCGCTCGTCGGCGGCCTCCTTCACGACGCCGCTCGATTGGACGCGATGAGCCAGGCGTCACGGCGGCTGGCTCGGCCTGAGGCTGCACGCAACATCGCGCGGCTCATCGTGGAGCTGGCGAGGTCATGAGGACGGCGGTGAAAACGATACCGCAACGGGTGCATCTGGTGGGCGTAGGCGGCATCCACATGTCCGCCATCGCCCAGATACTGCGCGCCCGCGGCCACACCGTCTCCGGCTCCGACCTCAACCTGACGCCGCTCACGGAGCGGTTGGAGACGCTGGGCGTCAGCGTGAGCCGCGGTCATGACGCCGCCCACGTCGGGGACGCCGAGATGGTCATCTACACCTCAGCCGCCCACGAGGACAACCCGGAGCTGGTGGAGGCGCGACGCCGCGGCCTCCCCACCCTGAAGAGGGCCCAGATGGTGGCCCGCCTCATGGAGGGGAAGCGCAGCATCGCCGTGGCCGGCAGTCACGGCAAGACCACCACCAGCTCGCTCATCGCCTTTATCCTGTCGCAGGCGGGCCGCTCGCCCACCTTCATGCTGGGCGGCGAGATGATCGACCTCGACACCAACGCTATGGCGGGTGAGGGCCCAGACTTCGTCGTCGAGGCGGACGAGTTCGACGCCGCCTTCCTCAACTACTACCCGGACATCGCTCTCGTCACCAACGTGGAGCCGGACCACCTGGACATCTACGGCTCATACGAGAGGCTGAAGGACGCCTTCCGTCAGTTCCTCTCCCAGGTCCAGCCAAACGGTTACATCGTGGCCTGCAGGGAAGACCCTGCACTGCAGGCCCTCCTGCCCGAGGCCATAGGAGGCGACGTGACCCCCCCCGTCCACGTCGTCTCCTATGGTTTCGATCCTTCCGCCGAGTGGCGCGCGAAGGATATTTTGAGTAAGGGTGTAGGCGGGTGTACTTTTGTGGTAGAATGCGGCGGAGAGGTTCACGCGACCTTCGAAACGCGATTGCCGGGAATCCATAATGTGAGCAATGCCTTGGGGGCGATAGCAGTGGGGAGCATCCTGGGCCTGCCGGTTGAGACCGTACAGCGGTCAGTCGCCGAGTTCGGCGGCGTCCGCCGTCGCTTCCAGCACCTCGGTGAGGCGGCCGGAGTCACGATCGTGGACGACTACGCTCACCACCCGACGGAGGTGCGCGCCACGCTGGCCGCCGCCCGCGAGCGCTTTCCCGGCCGCCGCCTCGTCTGCCTGTTCCAACCTCACACCTACAGCCGCACCCAATACCTTCTGGACGGCTTCCGCACCTGCTTCGCGAACTGCGACGTTCTGCTCATCGCGGAGACGTACGCCGCCCGCGAGGAGCCGACGGCGGGCATGACCGCTCAGCAGCTAGCCGAAGAGATCACCGAGCCGCCAGCCCGCTACGCCGGCGACCTTGAGCAGTCAGCGGCGGCCGTGGCCGCGATGCTAGAGCCCGGCGATGTCTTCTTCGCCATCGGCGCGGGCGACGTCGAGAAGGTCGGGCCGACGGTCCTGGAGACGCTGGAGAGACGATGAACGAAGCGTTCCTGGACGAGCTGCGAGCGCTGGGGCCTGCCCTCCTGGACGAGCCGCTGCACCGTCACAACACGTTCGGCATCGGCGGCCCGGCCGATGTCTACTTCGCCGCTCGCAGCGAGGAGCAGCTCCGGGCCGCCCTGCGAGCCGCCCACCAGCACGACGTGCCCGTGTTCATCCTGGGCTCCGGCTCCAACGTCCTCATCCTGGACGGAGGCATCCGGGGGCTGGTGATCGAGAACGCGACGGAGCAGGTGGAAGGCCCCACACCCAACGGCTCTGGGTTTAGGGTGCGCGCGGCCAGCGGCGTAAGCTTCGCCGCCCTGGCCCGCCGCCTCTCCTTCGCCGGCTACAGCGGCATCGAGTGGGCCTGCGGCATCCCCGGCACCCTGGGCGGCGCCGCCGTCTACAACGCCGGTGCTTACGGCAAGTCCCTACTGGATAACCTGAAGGGCATCCGCGTAGTCGATCCCGAAAACGGCATCCTGGAGCTGCGGCCCGAGGAGCTGACGTTGGACTACCGCAACAGCGCCTTCACCCGCGGCGCTTTGAAGGGCCACGTGGTCCTCTCCGTAGACCTGTCGCTGCAGAAGGGAGACCCCGACGAGCTTCGGGCCCGCGTGCGCGAGTTGGACGCCCGCCGCCTGGCCGCGCAGCCCCGCGGCCGCAACGCCGGCTCCATGTTTAAGAACCCGGCGGAGCATCCCGCCTGGTGGCTAGTCGATCAGGTCGGGCTACGCGGCCACCGCATCGGCAACGCGGAGATCTCTCAGCAGCACACCAACTTCTTCCTCAATCTGGGCGGCGCCAAGGCCGTCGACGCCCTCGCCCTAATGGAGCTGGCCCGCTCCCGGGTACGGGAGCGCTTCGGCATCGAGCTGGAGAACGAAGTCGCTATGGCGGGGGAGCCCTGATGACAGGCAAGCGTCTGAAGGTCGGCATCCTGTTCGGCGGCCGCTCCGCCGAGCACGAGGTCTCCGTGGTCTCCGCCCAGGCGGTGATGGCCGCCCTGGACGCGGACCGTTTCCAGGCCGTGCCCATCGGCGTCACCAGACAGGGGACATGGCTCACCCCGGCCGATAGCGAACGCGCCATCACCTCCATACGCGCGGAGAAGTTCTCCGCCCTTGAGGAGCCGCTGGGAGAGGGCATCCTGCACCGCACCAAGGCCCTGGGCGCCCTGCGTCGCCTGGACGCGGTCTTCCCTCTCATCCACGGCACCAACGGCGAGGACGGCACCCTTCAGGGGTTCTTGGAGCTGGCGGGGGTGCCGTATGTGGGCGCGGGCGTGGCCGCCAGCGCCCTGGGGATGGACAAGGCGCTTCAGAAGACGATCTTCCGCCAGCACGGCTTCCCGATGCCAGAGGACGTCGTCGTCCTCGCCTCCCGCTGGCGCGACGATCCGGCCGCCGTCTCCCGCGAGATTGAGGCCACGATCCCCTACCCTTCCTTCGTTAAGCCCGCCAACGGCGGCTCCAGCATCGGCACCTCCAAGGCCCGCTCTCGCGAAGACCTGGACGAGGCGCTGGAGGAGGCGTTCCGGTACGACCGCAAGGCGCTGGTCGAGGTCACCGTGGAGGGGCGTCAGGTTGAGGTGGCGGTGCTGGGTAACGACGAGCCGGAAGCGTCGCCACCGGGCGAGATCACGTTTGAGGGAGAGTTCTACGACTACCGCGCCAAATACGACGACCCGAACACGCAGCTCCATATCCCCGCCGATATCCCGCCTCAGGCCGCCGAGGAGGCCCGCGCTATGGCGCTAGCGGCTTACAAGGCGATAGACTGCGCCGGACTGGCCCGCGTGGACTTCTTCTTCACGCCGGAGGAGCACCTCATCCTCAACGAGGTGAACACGATCCCCGGCTTCACCCCCATGAGCATGTATCCGAAGCTGTGGGAGCACGCCGGCCTCTCCTACAGAGACCTGATCACCCGCCTTATCGAGCTGGCGCTGGAGCGGCACGAGGAGAAGCGCCGTTGTGTATAAGTACAAACCCGGAAAGCGCCGGCGCGCCCTCAAGGGCCGCGTCCTCGCCGATGAGAAAACGGAACAGCGCCTGCGGCGTCTGCGCTGGCGCCGCACCCTCATCGTTCTCGCCCTGCTGGCGGCAGTTGCCGGCGCGGTGGTTCTCTACCGCTCGCCCCTGCTGCGGGTGCAGGAGGTACAGGTGGTAAACGCCACCAGCACCAGCCCTGAACGGATCGCCGAACTGGCTGACCTTGAGGGCGCCAGCATGTTCAACACCCCTCTGGATGAAGCCGAAGCGCGCATCGTCGCCTTGCCGCTCGTCAAAGGGGCCCACGCCCAGCGCCGATGGCCCAACAAGGTGCGCATCGAGGTGATCGAGCGTACCCCCTGGGGCTACTGGAACCTGGCCGGCACGTCCTACGTCATCGACAGCGAGGGGGTCATCCTGCCCAACGTGAAGCCGCCCAAGGACGCCCCCGTCATTCACGATGTCGGCGACCCGGCGAACTTATCTCCCGGCGACCGCGTTGACGCGGACGCCGTACGCCTGGCCCAAGCGCTGCTCAAGTTCGTGCCGGACCAGCTCGCCCTCAGGATCACAAAGTTCGAGTACGCACTGGAGAAGGGGCTGTCCGTGGTGACCGATGCGAATTACCGCGTGGTCATGGGCGATAGCCAAAACGTTGAGTACAAGCTGGCGGTCTGGAAGACGGTGGAAGAGGACATCGGACGCGGGGCCATGGCGGGCCACGTACTCGATCTGCGCTTCCGCGACCGCCCGTCTTACCAATGAGCGAAAGGAGGCGATGACGAGGTGAAAGACAACATCCTGGCCTCCATAGACGTGGGGAGCAGCAAGATATGCACCCTCGTCGGCGAGCTCACCCCGGATGTGGACGTGCGCATCCTCGGCGTGGGCATAACCGCCTCCCAGGGCGTCAAGAAAGGGATGGTGGACAATATCCAGGAAGCGACGGAGGCGATAGCCAGCTCCGTCGAGAAGGCGGAGCGCTCCAGCGGCAGCCGCGTGCTGAGCGCCCACGTAAGCATCAACGGCAACCACGTGGACTCGCTGAACAACCGCGGCGTCGCCACCATCCCCGGCCGTGAGCGGCCTATCACCCAGCAGGACATCGACCGCGCCGTTGAGGAGGCCCAGGCACTGAACCTCCCCACCAACCGCGAGATACTGCACGTCGCCCCCCGCTTCTTCGTCGTCGACGGGCAGGAGCAGGTCAGCGATCCGGTAGGGATGTACGGCCAGCGTCTGGACATGGAGACGCATATCGTAAGCGGCTCCCTCACCGCCGTGCAGAACCTCACCCAGTGCGTGGAGAGCGCCGGCGTCCAGGTAGAGGCGCTGGTTCTTTCCCCCATGGCGGCAGCGCAGGCGGTGCTGGAGGAGGAGGAGAAACGCCAGGGGATCATAGTGGCGGACATCGGCGGCGGCACCACCGGCATCGCCGTGTTTGTGGACGGCGCCGTGTTCCACACCTCAGTGCTGCCGGTAGGAGGCTACCACCTGACCCACGATCTGGTGGCCGGCCTGCGCGCCCCCTTCTCCGCCGTCGAGGAGCTGAAGACGGAGTACGGTTCCGCGCTGCCCTCCCAGATCAACCCTGAGGACGTTGTCGAGCTGGAAGCGTTCGGCGGCAAGCGCCGGAAGGAGACGTCCCGCCGCCGTATCGCGGAGATCCTCCAGGCCCGCGTGGAGGAGATACTGGAGATGATCTACATCGACGCCAAACGCGCCGGATTCGACGAGATGGTGGCAGCCGGCCTCGTCCTCACCGGCGGTTCGGCCAGCCTCCCCGGCATCGACGAACTGGCCGAGCAGGTGCTGCGTATGCCCGTGCGCATCGGCCGGCCGCGGGGGATCCACGGCCTGGCCGACACGTTGGACGACCCGGCCTACGCGGCCAGCGTGGGCCTGCTGCACTGGTCGGTCCTGGAGAACGGGCACAATGGCCACAAACCAGGCATCAGCCTCAAGTCACCGTTCGAGTTCAGTGGGGTGCTGGATACCGCCAAACGGTGGTTGAAGGCGCTCATCCCGCAGTAGAGAGATGAGCCAGCAAACGCTATTCCCGATCAACCCTCAAGAGGAAAAGGAGGACGCTGTGGCAGGCATAGACCTAGACGGACTCCCCCCCATCAAGGTAGTGGGCGTGGGCGGCGGCGGCTGCAACGCCGTCAACCGCATGGTGGAGGCCCGTATCCAGGGTGTTGAGTTCGTGGGGATCAACACGGATACCCAGGCCCTCATGCGCTGCGACGCGGAGAGCCGCATCCGCATCGGCGACCGCATAACGCGTGGGCTGGGCGTGGGCGGCGACCCCGAACGCGGGCGCCAGGCCGCCGAGGACTCCCGCGATGAGATCAAGGAGGCGATCAAGGACGCGGATATGGTGTTCATCACCGCCGGCATGGGCGGCGGTACCGGCACCGGCGCCGCGCCGGTGATAGCCCAGGTAGCCAAAGACGCCAACGCCCTCACCGTCGCCATCGTTACCAGACCGTTCTCCTTCGAGGGGGCCAAGCGCAAGGCAAACGCTGATGGCGGCGTCGCCAACCTCCAGCAGGAGGTAGACACGCTCATCGTCATCCCTAACGACCGGCTGCTGGCCCTCGCCGACGAGAAGACGACTGTCGTCGAATCGTTCCTCATGGCCGACGAGGTGCTGCGCCAGGGGATACACGGCATCTCCGAGCTGATCACCCTACCCGGAGACATCAACCTGGACTTCGCTGACATCCGCCGCATCATGGCGGATGCCGGCCCCGCCCTCATGGCGATCGGCCGCTCCAGCGGCGAGAACAGGGCTGTTGAGGCCGCTCAAGCCGCCGTCTCCAGCCCCCTGCTGGACGTCAGTATCCACGGCGCTACCGGTGTCCTGTTCAACATCACCAGCTCCGGCGACCTGGGGCTGCACGAGCTGAACATGGCGGCCCAGATTATCGCCGAGGTGGTGGACCCGGACGCGGAGATCATATTCGGCACCGCTACCGACCCCACGCTTGGCCAGGAGGTGAAGCTGACGCTCATCGCTGTGGGGTTCACGGCCCAGGAGACATACGGATCGCAAGCCGAAGAGGAGGAATTCCGGCGGATACGGTCGGAGGCCATGGAGAACGTGGCCGACACCGATCTGCCGACCTTTCTTCGTAGACCCGTCAACATCCGTTAACTAACGTCGGGCCCTGCTTCCGGCAAGGCGGGACCCGACACATCGAAGCAGTCGCGCCTGTCTGATGACAGGCAGATCTGCCCGCTCCGGCGGGCGTGAGCGAAAGGAGGGTCTCATAGGGTAGGACCAACGCAGCTTGACTGCTAGCACGAACGTCCCCGCCACTACGAGTGGGGATAGGTCTGCCCGCAACGGGCAGATAGGCGCCGCGGGGCTGTTTGCCTCCCCAGACATTCCCGCGGCGTCATGCTGTCTGTATAGGCGTATCGCTACAGCGTAATAAGCTGGAAGCGCTCGTCAATGAGGCTAGCCACGCTAGGATGGTTCAGGTACTCCGCTACCAGCGGCTCGCCCTGCGCCTTCAGCTTGTCGTGGACATTGAAGGCGCCGGAGCAGAAATCGCACACCACGTAGGTTAGGCCGGCGTCCTTGAGCTGGTTAAAGAACCCGCCCATCATCCGGTCGTCGCCGTCCTGGGGATCGCCCCACTTGGCCAGCCACTCTGTGGACGCGCCGTCGAATACGAGGCGTACCTCGTGGCCATTCTCCTTGAGCTCCTTAGAATAGATCATGCTGTGGAACATTCGGGCATGGCTCTCGTGCGTGCCCGGTCCGGCCAGCAAAATGATGGCAACCTTAGCCACTACTATCTCCCTTCGTTGCGATTGAGACTTAGTTCAGCTGGCCCCTGTGGAGCTAGGCGGCCCAGGCGCCGTACAGCGCTCCCACTATCGCGCCGAAGACGAGGTG
>CBDURB010000011.1:0-15073 GCA_965369585.1 uncultured bacterium | reverse complement strand
CCGGCGTTGCGGGGGTTCTCGAAGTGATCGCGTACCAGATCGGAGTAGCCGCTCATGCCCGCGTCAGCCTCCCGGCCTGCCCGACGGCGCCTTTCTCCACCCTCGCTCATGTCAGACGTCGAACCCGAGCGCCGCGAAGATCTCCTCGTACTGGTCGGGGTTGCCCGGCTGGAACCACGGCACCACGTGCAGGACCTTCCCACCCTTATCGATGACGAAGATGGCCCGCCGCGATCGCTTGCCGGCGTCGTCCAGGACGCCGTAGGCCCGGGCCGCTTCCAGCCCCTCATCGCTTACCAGCGGGAAGGGCACGCCGCCCAGCTTCGCCTCGAAGTCCATGTGTGAGTCCAGGCCGTCTGTGCTCACCGCTACGATCTCCGCCCGTAGCTGCTGCACCAGATCGTAGTCCTCCTTGAACACTGACACCTCGCTGGAGCATAAGGGTGTGTTGTCCTCCTGGTAAAAGGCGAGTATCACCTTCTTGGTGGCGGTGAGGTCGCTCAACCGAAACACCCCCTGAGTGCTGGGTAATTCGAAGTCCGGCACCACGCTTCCCACTTCAGGCATCTCAGGCATTCCGCGGTCCCTCCAGGCCTGTCAGGTGCGGCGCCTCCACCCCTTTCGTCTGGAGCAACACTCGAATGCGACCCAGCGCCGCTGGGTCCAGTAGCTCCGACACGGTACGCCTGCGGACGTAGTACTCCTCCAGGTTGACGTTGCCCTCTGCCGGCGGCGCCAGCGCCTCCGCGATCCCCAGGTTGGTCAGGAATTCGCTCTGAGATACGAGGCCCAGCGTCCGCAGCCCGGCCTCCTCGCCCGCCCGCCGAAGGGTTGTGAAGTCCACGTGGCTGGTGATGTCCTGACGGCCCAGGCGGGCGTAGGGGTCGGCGCTGGGGTTGTGGCGGTAGAAGCAGAGCAGCGTTCCATCCGTGCGCCAAGGGGCGTACAGCTCCTCGGCCTCGTAGCCGTAATCGAGGGTGAGCACGAACCCTCCCCGCAAGGAGCGGCCGGCGTTACGCATCCATTCCGGCGCCTCCAGGTTCGCCTCCGCCCGGCAGCCCTCGCCGGGCCTGAGGCCGAGCCGCCCGAAGTACCGCTCGATCTCCGGCGTCGAGGGCGGGTGCAGCTCATCCACGAAGCGAGAGCCGTCCCAGTCCACAAACACCTCCGTCAGCTCGCCGCCGCGGACGCACACTGCGTGGACGGGGAAGGAATCAAGCAGCTCGTTGCTGAGGAGGCAGCCCTCGATGCCATCCGGCAGTTCCGCCGACCAGCGCACGTCGCATCCTTCTTCGGCCAGAACGTCGCGCTGGCGCTCCACTAGCGTCTCGCTCACCTCCACGATGGCGTAGGCGAGGGCGCTATGGAAGTCGGGCGCGTGGTCGCGGGTCCAGCGCAGGATGTCGCGACAGAGGAGGCCCGTCCCCGCGCCGGCCTCCACGATGTCGAAACGGAGCGGCCGCCCCATAGCCAGCCACATCTCATGTAGCTGCCGCGCCAGTATCACGCCGAAGGCGGCGCTGACCTCTGGGCTGGTCAGGTAATCGCCTTCGCGGCCCATCTTCTCCCGTCGGGAGCGGTAGTAGCCGTGCTGCGGGTGGTAGAGGGCAGCGTCCATGAAGTCGCGAAACGGTATCGGCCCCTGCGACTGGATGCGAGCGACGATCGCCTTCTTCAGAGCCGCGTTCTCGGTAGCGGTTTCGAATTCGGTCCTCACGCGCCTATCCTACCAGCCAGACGCAGGGGCTTCCAATGGGGGGCGAGTCCTTAGCCGGGAGCGAACTATTGACGTATATCGAATATTTGCATAGGATACAAGTGATATGACTTCGGAGCGGGAGCCGATGCGGGAGCGGGCGTTTCATCTGTTCGCCCGCGCTATTGCACGCTCCGATCCCGGCCGTCTCGAGGCCTGGGTAGAGCTGGGCCTGACGATGACGCAGCTCCGCGTCCTCTTCCTGCTGCGGACTGAGGACGGCGCTTCCGCAGGCGCAATGGCTGAGAGCCTCAAAGTGACTCCGTCTACCCTGACCCGCATCGTTGACCGGCTGGTTCGACAAGGGCTAATCCGACGTGAGACGGATGACTGCGACCGGCGCCTCGTCAGGCACTACTTGAGCGCCAGCGGCGCCAGCACTGTGGAGGAGCTGGAGCGCAGCGGACGCGCCCGCATGAACGAGGTTATGGACCGCCTGTCCGCTCCCCAGCTTGAGCGGCTGGTCGCGGCGTTAGAGGACCTCACCGCCGCCCAGGCCGCCCAGGAAGCGGATGAGCTGTCTCGGGTGGAGGCGTAGCTTTGGCGGCAACCGTCCCGCCGGGCGTCCAGTCCTTCTCCCAGCTGAGTACCCGCACCAGGGTAGTGGTGATGGCCGGTACCCTCCTGGGCCTGTTCACCGCCGCCATGGATATGACCGTGGTGAGCACCTCCTTGCCCCGCATCGTGGCCAGCCTGGGCGGTCTGGGCCTCTTCCCCTGGGTGTTCACCTCCTTCATGATCACCTCCACCACTACCGTCCCTATCGTTGGCAAGCTGACCGACCTGTTCGGCCGCAAGCCGTTCTACATCGCGGGCGTGGCCATCCTTATGCTCGGTTCTGTGCTGTCCGGCTCCTCTCAGACCATGGAGCAGCTTATCGCCTTCCGGGCCGTGCAGGGGCTGGGCGCCGGCATGATCATGGGCATCGCCTTCGCCATCGTCGGCGATGTGTTTCCGCCCGCTGAGCGCGGCAAGTGGTCGGGCCTGATGGCCGGCGTCTTCGCCTCGGCCAGTGTCCTCGGCCCGCTCATCGGCGGCGCTCTTACCGACCACGTCCACTGGCGGTGGGTGTTCTACATCAACCTGCCTCTGGGCTCCGTCGCCCTGCTCGTCCTCTTCTTCGGTATGCCGACCCTGAGGCCGCTGACCCGTCCCAGGCTGGACTACATGGGCATCGTCCTTCTGGCGGCCACGGTAGTTCCGGCACTGCTGGCCTTATCCTGGGCCGGCAGCCGCTACGATTGGGCCTCGCCCGAGATTATCGGCATGTTTACCTGGTCGGCGGTTGCCCTGGCCATGTTCACCTACGTTGAGCTGCATACTGAAGAGCCGCTCCTACCTATGGGGTTGTTCCGCAACCGTATCTTCGCGGTATCGGCGGTGGTCACCCTCATGACCGGAATCGCTATGTTCGGAGCGCTGTCTTACATCCCCCTGTTTGTCCAAGGCGTCATCGGCGCTTCGGCCACCAACTCCGGCCTGGTCACCATGCCGATGATGATCGCCATGGCGATCTCCGCCGCTATCACCGGCCAGATCATGTCCCGGACGGGGCGTTACCGGCTATTGGGTGTGGCTGGGCTGATCATCATGACGGCGGGCATGTTCCTGCTCGCCCAGATGGACGCCAACGCGACGAACTTCATCGCCAGGCGAAACATGGTGGTGATGGGCATTGGCCTGGGGATGTCCCTGCCGCTGTTCATGCTCGCGGTCCAGAATGCGGTGCCGCATAGAGTGATGGGCATCGCCACATCGACGATGCAGTTCCTGCGCTCCGTTGGCGGGACGATGGGTGTAGCGATCATGGGCTCCCTTATCAATAGCACTCTGTCCAGCGAGCTGGCAGCCAACATGCCGCCCCAGGTCACTGAAAACGCGCCTCCCGCGCTGGTGGAACAGATACGAAACCCGCAGTTCCTGCTGAGCCCGGAGCAGTTGAGCGCGGTCCGCGGCGCCTTCGAGCAGTTGGGCCCGCAGGGTACTCAGCTGTTCGAGGCCTCTATCGCCGCTGTAAGGGCGTCACTGGCCACGGCGATTGGCGACGCCTTCTGGGTGGCGGTGTTCGTGATGGCGGCGTCCGTGCTGGTGGGGGCGTTTCTAAAGGAGGTTCCGCTGCGCAGCGGACATGATCTGGCGGGCGAGCCAATCCCTCCCACAGCGCCGTCGCCGGCCCCGGCGTCCCCTACCGTGGCTCTCGCCCCGGTGGCGGGTGGCGACAACGGTCCCAGCGGCCGCCGGATGTTAGCCTTCGCCGCTGTCGGCGCTGGCGCCGCCTTCGTCCTGGGGCTGGCAGCCTTCTTTGTCAGGCGCAACGGCGGCTAGAGCGCCACGCTTGTCCGCCTCCGGCGTTAGCGCCTATAGTGTTCATCACCGATGCCTGCTCGAAGTCGATCTCTGGGGCGTACCCCATGCCCTAGCCTCCGCTCGGTGGCTCTGGGATGGCTGGCGCTGGCGTTGCTGGCCGCCCTCGCTGTGCTTTCCACGGCGTCCTGCAGCAGCGGCAATAGTTTCGTCGTCGGCGCCACCACCAGCATCCAGGACACGGGGCTCCTGGATGTCCTCACGGAGGCCTTCCGTGAGGAAAGTGGATACGATGTTGCCGCCGTCACGCCGATCGTCGCTGGCTCCGGCCAGATCCTCGACCTCGCCCGACGCGGCGAGGTGGATGCCGTCATCACCCACTCGCCCCAGGCCGAGGCGCAATTTATAGCCGATGGCGATGGCGTAGACCGGCGGGAGCTCATGCACAACTTCTTCGTCCTCGTCGGGTCGCCGGACGACCCCGCTGGGGTGCGGTCAGCGCTTACGCTGGCGGAGGCGCTCAAGCGCATCGCGGTGGCGGAGAAGATGTTCATCAGCCGCGGCGATAACTCCGGCACCCACCTCCGCGAGCTGGCGCTGTGGAGGCAGGCTGGGATCGACCCCGTGGGTCAGTCCTGGTATCAGGAGTCCGGCGCCGGTCAGGGCCAGAGCCTCCTCATCGCCTCCGACAAGGCGGCCTATACGCTGGTGGACAGCAGTACCTTTGTTGTGTTCCAGGACCGGCTGGAGCTGGAGCCCTACGCATTCGACGAGGAACCGAACCAGTACAGCGTCATCCGCGTGAACCCCGAAAAGCACAACATAAACGAAGCGGCAGCGCTGGCGTTCGCGGAGTTCCTGACCTCTCCAGCCGCGCAGCGGATCATCGCGGAGTTCGGCCGGGAGGAGTACGGCCAGCCGTTGTTCACGCCCACCACCGGCGTCGCTTCCGACAGGGAGCCCGCCGTCAGCGCGGAGCGTTAGGAGGCAGCCATGGAGCTGATTTGGGACGGCATCCGTGAGGCGTTTCGCCTCATCTTCAGCGGCAATGCGGAAGTGTATGAGATCGCGTTTCTCTCCCTCACCGTCTCCGCCGCCGCTACCGGCATCGCCCTGGTCATCGGCCTCAGCATCGCCTCCTTCCTCGCCTTCCGTCCTCCACCCGGGCGCACGCTGGCCCTGAGCTTTCTCAACTCAGGGATGGCCTTGCCGCCTGTGGTGGTCGGGCTGGTGGTGGCGGTGATGCTCTGGCGGACGGGCCCGCTTGGCCAGCTGCACCTGTTGTACACGCCGGCAGCCATCGTCATCGCCCAGGCGGTCATAGCCACGCCGGTGGTCACCGCCCTCAGCGTGGTCGCCCTCCAGACGCTTCACCCTAAGCTGCGACTTCAGGTGCTGGCGCTCGGTGCGTCCCGCTGGCAGGCGGCCTGGCTCCTCTTCCGCGAGGCGCGCCTCCCTCTCATCGCCGCCGCAATGGCCGGCTTCGGCGCCGCCATCTCCGAGGTGGGGGCCTCCATGATGGTGGGCGGGAACATCAAGGGGTCGACTCGCACGCTCACCACGGCTACCGTACTGGAAGTGTCTCGCGGTAACCTGGAGGCGGCGATGGCCCTGGCTTTCATCCTCCTGACCCTGGTGTACGCCGTGATGCTGATCCTCACCATCGCGCAGCAGAGGAGGCGGGCCTCGTGACCCAGCCCAAGATGGGCGTTCGCGGGATTCTGGTGGAGCGCGCCGGGCACCGCATACTCTTGGTGGAAGAGCTTGACGTCTCCCTCGGCGAGGTGCTGGCCGTGGTTGGCCCTAACGGCGCCGGCAAGAGCACCCTCATCCACGTCCTCGCTCTCCTGGAGCGCCCCTCTGCGGGCGAGGTTCTGTTCGACGGCCGACCGGTGCGAGGCGATCTCCTCTCCTACCGGCGCCGGATGGCAGTGGTGTTCCAGGAGCCGCTGCTGCTGGATGCCACAGTGGAGTCCAACGTCGGGTCCGGTCTCGCTCTGCGTGGTGTGCCGCGTGCCGAACGGGCGCATCGTGTGCGGCGGTGGCTGGAGCGGTTCGATATCGCCGCGCTGGCTCGTCGCTCAGCCCGCACCCTGTCCGGCGGCGAGGCGCAGAGGGTGAGTCTGGCCCGAGCCCTGGTCCTGGAGCCGGAAGTCCTCCTCCTGGACGAGCCGTTCGCTGCCCTTGACGAGCCCACCCGGCAGGCCCTCATCGACGACCTCGATCGCGCTCTGGCCGAGACGGGCACTACGGTGGTCTTCGTGAGCCACGACCGCGCCGAGGCGCTCCGTCTCGGCGACCGTGTGGCGGTCATTATCGGCGGGCGGATCCGTCAGGTGGGTCCGCCTTCGCAGGTCTTCGCCGCCCCCGCCGACGAGGAGGTGGCCGCCTTCTTGGGGGTAGAGACGATAGTGCCTGGCCACATCAGTGCCGTTGAGGAAGGCCTCGCCGTGGTGGAGGTTTCCGGCTGCCGGGTGGAGGCCGCCTCGGCCCTTGAGGGGCCGAGCGCTGGGGAGGTGCTGTTCTGCCTGCGCCCGGAGGACGTTGTCCTCAGTCCGGCCGAAGACCGCCCCGCTGCCACCAGCGCTCGCAACCGCCTCGCCGCCGTCGTGCGGCGGGTTGTGCCCTCCGGCGCTCAAGTGAGGGTGGAGCTGGACGCCGGCTTCCCCCTGGTGGCGCTGATCACCAAGCAGTCCCTGGAAGAGCTATCGCTGGAGGCGGGCAGCCGCGTTGTGGCTTCGTTCAAGGCCACCGCTGTCCACCTCATCCCCCGCCACGCCCGTCAGCAGAGCCCTACCGGCTAGGCGCCGGCCGCGATTCATCGTTTGATGTAGTCGAGGGAGTCGGCGAGGCTTCGGGGCTGGACGCCGAAGCTCCGCATCATCGAATCCGTCTCCGTGATGTTGTCCAGGGCCAGCATCTTGAGTTGGTCCCTGGTCACAGGCGGCTTCGGCAGCACCCACTCCATCATTTGGGCCAACGGTCGCATCACCGCCAGTGGCACGTGCGCCTTGACGCGCCACTTACCCAACGCCTCTTTCACTATATCCAGCATCTCTTCGTAGGTCAGGTGCTCCGGCCCCCCGACCTCCAGCGTCTGGCCGCCGTGCGCCTCCTCATCCAGGCAGGCGACGATGCACGTTACCAGATCCTCCACCCACAGCGGCTGGAACTTCGTCTTCCCATCGCCCGCCACCGGCACTATGGGGTTGTAGCGGACCAGCCCGGCCAGGGCGTTGATGAACTCATCGCCCTCTCCGAAGATGATAGAAGGTCTCAGGATCGTGTACTTCAGGCGGCTAAGCGCGACTGCTCGCTCAGCCGCCCATTTGGCGTGCAGATACGGGTAATACGGGTCGTCCTGGGCGCCGATGGCGCTGACGTATACGAACTTCTTCACCCCGGCCACCTTCGCCGCCTCCACCAGCCGCTCCGTGCCCTGTCGAATCACCGCCTCGAACGTCTGGCTGCCCGATTCGCGGATGATCGCCACCAGATGGACCACCTTCTCCACCTCGGACATCGCTTCCGATAGCCCTTCGGCGCTGACAACGTCTCCCCGCACCACCTCCACGCCGCTGGGCTGATCGGCGCGCCGCTGGCCCCGGGCCAGCACCCGTACGCTGTTGCCGCCTTCCGTCAGGCGAGAGGTTACCCGCCGTCCGATGAAGCCGCTACCTCCGGTTACGAGGATCATCTAAGCTCCTTGTTGCTGACCCCCTCGCCGATATTCGCGAGCTGTTCAGTCCGCAGCTTGTAGTGAGCCACAGACGTCTCAAGCACCTGTCGTAGGGTGTACTCGGCGGTGCCCTCCAGCCTGGTCTTTCGCTCTAGGTCCTCCGCCGTCAAATCGTGCAGAAGGTTGGAGAAACGCTTGTGCGCCACCTGGAGGGAGACCCTCGCCTCCTCCAGCGACTGGAAGGCGGCCGTCTCCATGCCGGGAGGCTGTGGCAGAGATAGCGCCTGCGCTACGAGGCGGCCGTAGTAGAAGTTAACCTCGTCCGCTGAGCGCTCCAGGATACGCTTGACGGAGCCGTCCTCTTCCTTCGCCCTCTCGAACTGATCGGGCGCTGCCTCGGCGATCGCCCGCATCAGGGCCTGCTGCGCTTCATGAAACCGGTTCAGCAGCGCATCCACTTCTTTGGTAGCGGTGGAAGTCTTGTCGCTCACGGTTTTATTTCCAGTGGGCGCCTTCCGGCGAAGCCGGTATCCAGCTCATGCCACCAGCGGATATCCGGCTCTCCCAGCTTCCAGCACAGGTAGACCTCGCGGCCGTCACGCTCCGTGCGAAAATCGACCAGCCCCTGATCGATGTCCTTCACCTCGCAGCCAAGCTCTCTCCCCCTCTCGATTAGGCTGTTCAGCGCCGCCGTCGCCTTGGCCAACTCCTGCCTCGTCTCGTTCAGCTCCACCTCTATAACGTGGCCGTTGGAGGACATGCGATGGGCGTACTCCGTGGCCTTCTCCCGGAGCTGGTCATGCTTCGCCTTGCTCTCCTTCATCTGGAGGAGAAGGTCGCTGAGGCGGGGGAGGAGAGCGTTGGCCTCGTTCAGGGTGAAGTGTTGGGGCCTCATGGCACCTAAGCAAGTATAGGAGCAGGGCGGGTCAGACGGCAAACTTTAGCGCCCGCCTACTTCGGCGGGCCGGCCCTGTGGCGGCGCAGAAAGGACAGCACCGCCTTGTTGGCCGCCGCTGCCTTCTCAGCCAGAAAGCCGTGGCCGGCTCCATCCAGCTCCACCAGCTCGGCACCCAGTATCCCCTCCGTAAGGATGCGCGCGTTCTCCGGCGGCACGATCTTGTCCTCGCTGCCGGAGATGATGAGCGTTGGTGTCTTGATGTCGGCCAGACGCTCGTACGTGTTGAACTGGACAACGGCCATTACCTGTCGCTGGAGGGCATGCGCGGGTGGCTGTAGGTGGGCCAGGTCCAGCGAACGCTTCACCAGCCGCTCCTTGTTCTTGGCGATGAACTCTTCGCTGAAGAGGAAGCTCAGACCGTTCTCCACGGCCTGTGCCAGCGGGAGAGTCGCGGTCGATACCCATTGCCGGATAAGCGGTAGACTGGCGACCACCGCGTTGGGCCCGCCGGTCATGGTTCCGCCCAGAACCAGCGTCCGCACCCGATGCGGGTACCTGAGCGCCAGCTCCTGCGCGATCATGCCGCCCATGGACATGCCGAACACGTGGGCCGACCCGATTCCCAGGTGGTCCATAAGGCCGACGGCGTCGCCCGCCATCTGCGGCATCGTGTACGGCGAATGCGGCTTGTCCGTGCGGCCCGAGCCGCGGTTGTCGAAAGCGATCACCCGATACTCGCGGCTGAGTTCGGGGATCTGCATCTCCCAGGAGGTGGCGTTGGCGCCCAGGCCCATGATGAGGAGCAGAGGCTCTGCCTGACCCGCCGGAAGGCGGGTAGGACCATGCACCTCGTAGTACATCTCGATGTCGCCGATCTGGGCCTTCGTCATCTGGTCTCCTATATAGGTAAACGGCGAGCTTACGCTTCGTTACAGCTCGCCGATTGGCCCGCCGCTCAATTCTGAGTTTACCATAACAAAACCCGCGAGTGTCGCGAGGTGAGAGAGGATTCCGGGACAGGCGCGGCCTTATCCCATGAGAGCGCGCCAGCGGCGCTCTGCCTCCGACGCGTACCGCCGCATCTCGGACGGCTTCCGTACGCCCTCCTCGGTCACGTAGGCGGTCACCAGCCGCGCCGGCGTCACCTCAAAGTAGACGTTTCGCACCTCCAGCCAGCGCATGCGCGTGACTTCGTGTCGCTTCCCCTCCTCCACCGTGAAACGCTGTGGCTGGGAGGGAGCGGCCACCTTCAGCGTCTCCGCCAGCACGTAGAACGGCACCTTCTCCGCCCGTGCCGCCAGCGCCAGCAGGTGCGTCCCGACCTTGTTCACCAGCGACCCGTCCGCCTGCACGCTATCGGCTCCTACCACTACCGCCTCCGCCTCGCGCACGAACAACGCCATCTGCGCCTCTGTGATGAGGGTGAGCGAGATCTCCCGTCCAGCCAGGGCCCTCGCCGTCCGCTGGCCTTCGTACAGCGGCCGCGATTCGCTGACGATCACGCGCCGCGGTCGCAGCCGGTTCAGCACCTCGATAACCGCCGACGAGTAGGTGAGGGTGATCAGGGTGTCGCGGGGGATCACGCCGCGGGCGCTGGCCGCCATCCCATCAGGGGCCGTTTCCAGCCTCTCGATCGCCTCCGTGGTCCCTTTCACGGGATCGCCTGTGGCCTGACAGCGCTCCCAGGCCAACGCCATGGCGTTCTCGATCGCCGCCATCATCGGCCGCGCCAGCACCAGGGCGCGGGCGCAGTCCCGCAGCTCCTCGCTGTCCGCGCCTGGCGCCACCTCCGCTAACGCCCGCAGCGCCTCCAGCGCTAACTGGCGGGCGCCGTGCTCCCGGTCTTCTCGGATGCGCTTGACGGCGGCGATGATCTCCTGTCGCATACCCTTGCCGACAGTCTACCGCAGGCCGCTCCTCGCGGTCACGCCGCAGATTCCGGCGACGCTATCTGCTATCATCGGACGACGAGAGTTCGCGCATCATTCGGGAAGGAGCGATCGCTTGGAGGAGGTCAGGATCAAAGTCCGAATCAACGGCCCCTACCGTATCCAGGGTCCGATCACGCTTGAGGACGCCGAAGGCAACAAGTTCGAGCTGCCCGGGGAGATCATCGCCCTGTGCCGCTGCGGCGGCTCCAAGAACAAGCCGTTCTGCGACGGCAGCCACCGGGAGCTAGGCTTCCAGGCGGAGACCAGGGCCGAATAGACGGAAACCTCCGCCCTCAAAGCGCCCCGCGAATCCATGAGAGTATCCCCCACGTAACATGTAATGAAGGGTGACCCTCCCTTTGGGCACCCCACTGGTAACAACCAGTGGGGTGTGTGCTTTCAGGGACCGTTGTATACCCGCCCCAGCGCCTCCTCCAACCTGGGCACCGTCTCCAGGCCGCCCATCTCCTCGACCCTCACCCAGCGGCTCTCCACGTGCTCCCAATCCAGACGCACGCGTTCCGGCTGAAGTACCTCGAACAGGAACGGATGCACCGTCCAGCGCGTATCGATCGTCTCGTCGACGGCGACGAGAGGCTCCCCCTGCGCCAGCAGCCGCACGTCGCTGCGATGCAGCCCCACCTCCTCCTCGATCTCGCGATAGGCCTGCTCCAGGGGCGACTCCGACTCCAGATAGCCGCTGACGCTTGCCCACAGCCCCTGGTACGTGCTCACGCGGTCGCTGCGGCGCAGCAGCAGGAGCGTATCAGCGCCCTCGCCGCGACGCAGCAGGAAGCACGTCACTACTTCTGCGTCCCGCATTCCGTCCGCAGTATACCCCGCTCTGTTCTCCGTTACGGCGTATTGCTATACTTGGTCGGCCATGTCTGAAAGCGCCCTGCCGCCCGTCATACGTGCCCTGCTCGACCCTGCCGCCTATCCCCACCCCGTGGACCGCGTGAAGCTAATCCAGACGCATATCTCATACGTGCTCCTGGCCGGTGAGCACGTGTACAAGATCAAGAAGCCGGTGGACTTTGGATTTCTGGACTTCTCGACCCTGGGGAAGCGGCGCTACTACTGCCGCCAGGAGGTGATCCTCAACGCCCGTCTCTGCCCCGGCACTTACCTCGGCGTGTCCCAAATTCGGGAGCGTGTCAGCCCGTCCGCCTCTGGGCGGAGCCGCATAACGGTCGACGGCGCCGGAAAGGTCATCGAGTACGCCGTGCACATGCGTCGCCTCCCCACCGACCGCATGATGGACCACCTGCTGGAATCGGGTGACCTGACGGGTCAGATGGTGCGGGCGCTGGCGGAGCGGCTGGCCGAGTTCCATGATCGTTCCGAGACGAGCCCGCGCATCGCTGAGTACGGCGACTGGGCGATACGCCACGCCTGGGAGGAGAACCTGCGCCAGTGGGCGGAGTACATCGGCGACACGATCAGCGAGGAGCAGGACCGCGTCATTCGCGCCTACGGCGAGGCGTTCTTCGCTCGTGAGGCCGAGCTACTGCGGCAGCGGGTGAGCAATCTGCGCATCCGCGACTGCCACGGCGACCTCCGTTCGGACGCGGTCTGCTTCACCGACGGCATCTGCATCTACGACTGCATCGAATTCAACCGCCGGATGCGCTACACGGACGTTGCGGGCGACGTTGGCTTCCTGGCGATGGACTTGGACTACCGCGGGCACGAGGGCGTGGCGGTTGACTTCGTCAATGCCTACGTCGGGGCGTCCGGCGACTCAGACCTGCACCGCGTCATCGACTTCTACAAGTGCTACCGTGCCTGTGTGCGGGGAAAGGTGGAGGGCTTTCGCTCGCGGATGCCGGAGGTGCCGCCGCGCGAGCGGCGGGCCGCCGTCCGGGCGGCGAGGCGCTACTTCGAGCTCGCCTGCCACTATGCGCAGAGCCTGCCGCCGGCGCTGCTCGTCATCACCTGCGGCTTTACCGCCACCGGCAAGTCGGCATTGGCGCGGCGTCTGACCGAGCTGACCGGCATCGACGCCATCTCGTCGGACGTCGTCCGCAAGCGGCTGGCCGGACTGGCGCCCTCGGACCACCGCTACGAGCCGTTCCAGGGCGGAATCTACACGCGAGAGTTCACGGAACGGACGTACGCAGCGCTGCTGGAGGAGGCCCGTGAGCGTTTGCACAAGGGCCGGTCCGTCATTCTCGACGCGTCCTTCCTGCGGCGCCAGCACCGTCGCGCGGCGGCCCGCCTCGCAGCGGCGGAGGGAGCGCAGTTCGCCTGCCTGGAATGCCGAGCGAGCGATGACGCCGTCCGCAAGCGGCTGGACCGCCGCCTGCGTGAGGGCGGCGACCCCTCCGACGCCCGCTGGGAGATATACGCGTCGCAGAAGCGCCGCTTCCAGCGCCCCAGCGAGGTCTCCCCGGAGCGGCTCATTACCGTCGACACGGAGCGGCCTCCGGGTCGCGAGGCGCAGCGCGTCCTGCGCAGGCTGCGCGATCTCTCGCCCCTGGCATTTCCCGCGAACGGCTAGGCGACTAGTTACGAATATGACCAGCGAAGGGTGATAACTGACCCGCTTCCGCTTGCGTTCTCAAGGAGATAGAAAGCGTGTAGGCATAATACTGGCAAGGAGGAGCGTCATGGGTCAATGGGAGCTTTCCGCGGACTCGCTGGGCTTCACGGCTGAGGACTTTGGGCCCAAGACGTGGCGGGCCGTTTTCGCGGAGTTCCTCGCCACTCTGCTGTTCGTTTTTGTGGGCGTTGGGACTGTGGTTGTCGTGACCGGCGTCATCGGCGCCAATCCCGGCGCCGATGCAGCCGCCCTGACAGCTATAGCGTTCGCCCACGGGTTAGCGATCGCTCTGCTGGTAGCGGGCACGGCCAAGATTTCCGGTGGCCACATCAACCCGGCGGTGACGTTCGGCGCTGTGATCACAGGTCGTATGAAGCTGAGCACCGGCGGGCTGTACGTCGCCGCGCAGCTCGCGGGCGCGGTTATCGGCGCGCTTCTTGTGAAGGCGGCGGTGGTCGGCCAGTTCGAGGGTAACCTGGGCGCCCACGCCCTGAACCTGGAGGTGCTGGACGGTGTGGGAGCGGGCGTGCTGGTGGAGGCGGTGCTCACGTTCGTGCTGGTGTTCACCGTGTTCGCCACGGCGATGGACAAGCGGGGCATGGCAAACCTGGCCCCTATCGCCATCGGCCTGGCCGTGCTGGTAGACCACCTCGTCGGCGTGCCGTTGACGGGCGCCTCGATGAACCCGGCTCGGTCCTTCGGGCCCGCGCTGGTGGCGGGCTTCTGGGACGATCACTGGGTGTACTGGCTGGGACCGCTCATCGGTGGCGGCCTGGCTGCCCTCGTCTACTACCTGACGTTCATGTGGGGCCGCGAGGAGGAGTGACGAGCCCCGCCTCAGGTGGGCTAGCTGCCGGTAGAGCCGTGGCCGCCGGCGCCGCGCTGGCTGGCTGACAGCGCTTCCGCCTCCTCGATTACTATCTCGGCGGTCCTGGCGACGACCAGTTGGGCGATGCGGTCGCCGGGGCGTATCGTGTGCGGCTCCCGGTACGGCAGCACGTACATCGTGACCAGCACCTCTCCCCGATAGTCGCTGTCGATGGTGCCGAACGCTACCTGCACCCCCTTGGACGAGAGGCCGGAGCGCGGCCGCACCTGCACGTCATAGCCGGGCGGTGCTTCAATGGCGATGCCGGTCGGCACCTTCGTGGGCTCCTGCCCGACGACCAGATCCTCGTCCAGGCAGGCGTACAGGTCGTAGCCGGTGGAGCTTGGCGTCGCCCGCTCGGGCAGATGGGCGTCCGGCCGCAGCCGTTGCACGCGCAGGACGGCGGTCTCGCTCACTGGGGGGCCGCTCCCTGTTCGATCTGGGGGAGGGCCGAGCGGTCGAACTCGCTCAGGCGCTTGGGCCCCAGCTCGCGGAGGCGCTGGTAGCAGGCGCCCGCCTCGTCGATCAGCCGCTGGACGTTTAGGCCGAGGCAGGAGGGCCGGTAGGGCTCCAGCAGGGTGAGGGCGGGGCCGAGCAGGTTGACGGCGCCCTTGTGGTTGCCGCGCAGCAGGTGGTGGAACCCCGCGGCGACCTTGATGATGCCCTGGTAGAAGTCCGTCAGGTCGCCGGCCTCCGCCCGCCAGACGTCCTCCAGCGTCTCGTGGCAGTCGTAGAAGCGCCAGGAGTTGAACTCGCGGACGGCTCTGGCGAGGGCCTCCCGCTTGGCGTCCTCGGTGAGGGGAGGGAGGGTGGTGTTGGGGCTCATGAGCCCGATTCTACGATGCGCGGGCGGGGTGTGGCGAGAGGGCCGCGTTTGGTCGTTTTGTGGGAAGCGTATCTGGTGTTTGGTTGTTTTTCAGAAAAAGTTGTCGTTTGGGCGGTTTTCAGATAGGGGTAAGTGCGAGCTGTTTGGTTGTTTTGTGTGCCAGCGACAAGCTTTCAGATAGGGCCAGGGTCAGGGGATGGTGTGTCAAGGCCTGCCTGTCAGCGGGCAGGGGTGGCGGAGGCGGGCGACGTGTCATGACGACGATA
>CBDURB010000010.1:0-15838 GCA_965369585.1 uncultured bacterium | reverse complement strand
CGGTAGCTCACTACGGTCGCCCAGGGCTATCTGATTGCCCCGGCCGTCACGCTCGAAGACGACAGTGCCCCTGGCGCCGCTGATGATCTCGTCCAGGTCCGCCTCCAGCCCGGTGAGGCCGATGTTATCCCGTCCAACGAAGCCCAGCAATTGGGCGGCGAGGTTGCCCTCCGGATAGACGCGGACGTTGCTCTTGAGGAGGCGCACCCCGGCCAAGCCTAGCTCGCGGATGCGGGTGGCTGCCTCGTAGTTCAGGTCGCGTGCCACGGCGATCTCATAGATGCTGGCTTCTCGGACGTCCGACACCATCTTGGTCGGGTCGCCGTTTGTGATGCTGGAGATGACGCCTGCCGCCTCGCGGGCCTTCGTGACGTTCTCCCAGGCCTTCACCTCCACCATTACGTCGTAGGTGGTCTTGCTGGCCGCCAGAGGATAGCCGTTGCGGTCCAGGAGAGCGCCGCGGCGCCCGGTCACCGTCTCCTGAGCAACGTGGATGTTACGCGCCTCGGCGGCGTAGTAGGCGTGGTCCATGATTTGGAGCTGGACGAGACGGGCGACGATGGCGAGAGTTGCTACCGCGATAACGGTTATCACAACCCCCAGACGCCAGTTCACTCCCCGCTTGCGTGACGCCACGTTACTCCTTCCCTACGGCAAGGGCAGCCAATCCAGCAACTTCTTCCAGGCGCTGGGCTTGGCCTCTCGCTCGTCCGCTGTGGGCGGCAGGTAGCGGCTGGGGAGCCTGCGCGGCTCCGGCGCCTCCACCGGCACGGTGATGTAGCGTGTATCCTTGGGCTCCACCATCTTGAGGCCCTCCCTAGCCTCATCCTCTATGCGGTTGAGGCCGGCCATCGTAGCGACGTCCAGCTCCAGCTCCTGGATCTGGGCCTGCCAGTCGTCCCGTTGCTGCTCCAGGAGGCGGACGTTGCCGTTGGTGGTGGTGGCGATGCTGGACTGCACCAGCGGAATGAGGGCGGCGGCGCCGATCACCAGGGCGCTGATTGTCAGGAGGGTAGGCATGTTGGGGGAGTGGAGAAGATCCGATACGATGTGTCTCCCTGTCCTCTGGATGGTCGCCAATTATCCCTCCTGAAGCTTCTCTGCCGCTCGAAGGCGGGCGCTGCGGCTGCGCCGGTTGACGGCGACCTCCTCTTGCGAGGGACGCGCGGCGCCCTTCGTCACCAGCCTGAGGCGGGCGCGGTGGCCGCAGGTGCAGGCCGGCGCCTCCGGCGGGCAGATGCAGTCGCGGGACTCGCGGCGCATGAACTGCTTTACGATGCGGTCCTCCAGCGAGTGGAAGGCGATGACGACCAGCCGCCCGCCGCGACCCAGTACATCGACGGCCTGTCCCAGGGCAGAGGTGAGGGCGTTCAGTTCGTCGTTTACGGCGATACGAAGGGCCTGGAAGGTGCGGGTCGCCGGGTGGATGCGGCGGCGGGCGCCGCCGGCGGCCCTGGAGATCACGGCCGCGAGCTCGGACGTCGTCGCCAGAGGGCGGGCCCCGACAATGGCACGGGCGATGCGCCTGCTGGCCGGCTCCTCGCCGTAGCGCCAGATGAGGTCGGCAAGGTCGCGCTCGCTGTAGGTGTTGACTATCTCGTCGGCGGTCACGGTCTGGCTTTCGCCAAAGCGCATGTCCAGCGGCGCCTCCGCCTGGAAACTGAAGCCACGTCCTTCAGCGGAGAGCTGGTAAGACGAGACTCCCAGGTCAAACAGGACGCCGTGGACGGGTATGAAGTTCACCTTACGGCAGATGGCGGCCAGATCGCGGAAGTTCGCTTGCGATAGCAGTACGGAGTCGGTGTGTGGTTGGAGCCGGGCGCGGGCTATCTCCAGTGCGTCGGCGTCGGCGTCGATGCCGAGGAGTAGGCCGCCGGGGGCGGCGGCCTCTAAGATGGCCAGGGAATGGCCACCGCCGCCCACCGTGCAGTCTACAAACCGGCCGCCGGGCTGGACAGACAGATAACGCAGGGCCTCAGCCACCATAACCGGAGCGTGAATCTGGGTTTCGTTAGGGGGCAAGACTTTTGCAACCACCTTTCCCCTTACTCCAGCGACTCCAGCTCGGCGGCGTAGGCCGCGTCAACCTCTTCTAGCTCCTTCTCCCACCGGTCGCGGTTCCAGACCTCCAAGCATTCACGGCGACCGTTGATGATGACCGCCCCGTTGAGATGGGCGGCCTCTCGGAGCTGTGCCGGAATCAGGATGCGTCCCTGACGGTCCAGCTCGGCGTCCCAGGAACGGGCGAAGAACCCGCGGCGCAACCGTCGACCTTTAAGGTGCGTCGCTGGCTCTGCCGTCACTAGATTTGACATCTCATCGAAGCCTTCCGGGGTGTATATCTCCAGGCAGCTTTCCGGGCTCAGGGTGAGCACCACCCCTTCCGCGAACTCGTGGCGGTAGCGGGCCGGTATAGCTACCCGGCCGCGATCGTCCACCGTATGTTCGTACGCACCCCTAAAGGCCATATATCCCGCTTCCCCTTCTGTGTGAGGGACGGTTGTGCTAATATAGACCTGCTCGCTGCCGGCAGGCATGAGCGAAAAGAAAATACGGGGAAGCCCCCACTCCTCCCCACTTCGCCCCACAGCATACCATTCGGGCACCCATTGTCAAGCGCTTAAGCAATATTTTCACCGCTATTTTGGGAACTCTCTCCTCCTCAAGACATGTCCTTCCTCGCCGGCATCCTGACCATCTCCACTAGGGGGGCCCGCGGCGAGCGCGAGGACACGTCCGGCGCCGCCATCCGGGAGATGCTCTCTACCCTGGACGCAGCCGTGGAACGCTACGAGGTGATCCCCGACGATAAAGCTGCCATTACTCAGCGCCTCGTCGCCTGGGCGGACGATGCCGGGCTGGACCTCATAGTGACCACCGGCGGTACCGGCCTGGGGCCAAGCGACGTGACGCCCGAGGCCACGCGAGAGGCGATCGACTACGAGGCGCCGGGGCTGGCGGAAGCGATGCGCCTGGAGGGGCTGAAGCACACGCCGATGGCGATGCTCAGCCGCGCCGTCGTCGGCGTGCGGGGGCGGACGCTGATCGTGAACCTGCCGGGCAGCCCTCGCGGCGTCCGCGAGAACCTGGCCGTGTTGCTGCCCGTCCTGCCGCACGCGTTGGAGACGCTGCGCGGGCAGACAGAGCACAAGGGCTAGGCGGTCGCCGTCATGCGAATCGATCTCCTGACGATCTTCCCCAACATGTTTCGTGGCCCCTTCGACGAGTCGATCGTCAAGCGGGCGGTGGAGGGCGGCCTCGTCTCCATTAACCTGCACGACATCCGGCGATGGGCGAAGGACCGGCACAAGACAGTGGATGACTACCCCTACGGCGGTGGGCCCGGCATGGTGATGAAGCCGGACGTGGTGTTCGCCGCGACGGAATCGGTGCTGGATCTGGCGCCCCAGCGGGAGCCGGTCATCCTGCTCACGCCCGCCGGGCGGCGCCTCACTCATGAGATCGTCGTTGAGTTGGCGGCGAAGGAGCGGCTGGTCCTTCTCTGCGGCCGCTACGAGGGGTTCGACGCCCGCGTGCACGAGCACCTGGCGACGGACGAGATCAGCATCGGCGATTTCGTGCTGTCCGGAGGCGAGCTGGCGGCGATGGCGCTGGTGGACGCCGTAGTGCGCCTCATCCCAGGTGCCCTCGGCTCCCCTCAGTCGACGGTGGAGGAGTCGTTCGCCGAAGGGTTGCTGGAGGCCCCGCACTACACTCGGCCGCCGGAGTTCCGCGGCTGGACGGTGCCGGACGTGTTGGTGTCAGGGAACCATAGTGAGGTGGCCAAGTGGCGGCGGCTACAGAATATCCTCCTGACGGCGCGGCGGCGGTCGGACCTCCTAGCCTCACTGGAGCTGACCGCTGAGGAGGGGGAGTGGCTTGCCCTTCAGTTAGGCGAACAGTAAACTGGCCAAGGTTGCCATGGACCTGAAATCGTTCGTTCAGCTAAAGAAGAACCCCAAGGTGCCGGACTTCCGTCCGGGCGATAGCGTGCGTGTAATGGCCCGCGTCGTGGAGGGGGAGCGTGAGCGCGTTCAGGCGTTCGAGGGCGTGGTCATCCGCAAACGCCGTGGCGGCGTCAACTCCAACTTCACGGTTCGTCGCGTGAGCCACGGTGTCGGCGTTGAGCGCACGTTCCTGCTGCACTCGCCGCGGCTGGAGAGCGTAAAGGTGGTACGAGTGGGCCGCGTCCGCCGCGCCAAGCTGTACTACCTGCGCCAGTTGGTGGGCAAGAAGGCCCGCATCCGCGCCGGCTCCCGTGACCGCTTCGAGGAGCTGACGCGCGAGGTGGCCGAGGAGGTGCCCGACGAGGACGTCGGAGCGGCCGACGAGCTCGAGGTCGAAGCCGAGGCGCCCGAAGAGGAAGAGGCGGAAGGCGAAGCTGAGGGCGAGGCGGAAGAGGCGGAGGGTGAAGCGGAGGCTGAGGAACCCGCAGCCGAGGCCGAGGAAGAGGTCAAGGCTGAGTCCAAGGAAGCCGAGGAGGCTGAGGAGCCCGCTGCCAAGGGAGAGGCTGAGCCCGAGGAAGCTGAGCCAATGCCGGATGAGGATAAGGCCTCCGCAGAGTAGCGCCTACTCACGAGGCGTCGCGCCGCCCTTTGGGGCGGCCCTTTTGTTTCCTGTGTGCCGTTTCCCCTTCCCACTTGTGACAGGCGCGGTGCTATAGTCGGCACGGAGGTGCCGATGGCCTACGCTGAGGTCGCCGTCAACGCCGCGGCTCCCATCCGCCAGACGTTCACCTATCGCATTCCCGATGGCCTGTCGCTGCGCGTGGGGCACGCCGTCTACGTCCCCTTCGGGTCCCGCCGGCTTCAGGGGATCGTCATGGAGGTGACGGAAACGCCTGCCTTCGCCGACGCTCGCGACATCGAGGCCCTGATCGACCCCGAGCCGCTGACCTCGCCGGAGCGGGCGGCGCTCGTTCGCTGGCTAAGTGACCACTACCTGGCGCCGCTGTTCGATTGTCTGTCTCTCATGCTGCCGCCGGGGTTCAAGCGCAGGCCGCTGACCGTGCTGCGGCCGCTCGTATCGCTTGAGGAGCTGCCCGATCTTCGCCTCACGGATAGGCAGCGGGATGCGATGACATACCTGGTGTCGCAAGGGCAAACCGAGCAGGAACAGATGCGGAAAGCGCTGAAGCTGCGTAGCGTCGGCACGCTGGTGAACGCGTTCCTGCTGAAGGGGCTCATCGAGCGCGGCTACGAGCTGGCGCGGCCCCTGGTGCGACCGAAGGTGGTGCCCCATCTGCGGCTGCTGGTCTCCGCTGATGATGCCCTCCGGCGTGCGCGGTCGCTCCGGGAAGAAGACAAATCGGCGGCACTACGGCGGGCGATGGTGTTGGAGACGTTGGCGGAGGAAGGCCCGCTTCCCCTCGCCGAGCTGCGCCCGCGGGGGCTAACGCCGGCCGTCCTGCGTGACCTGCAGGCAGAACGTCTGGCGGTGGCGGAGGACGTCACTGTGGTGCGCGATCCCCTGGCCGGCCGCGACTATCCACAGCGGGCAGCGCCCGCCCTCACCGAGGAACAGGAGCGGGCGTACAGGCGCATCGAGGAGGCGCTAGAGGACGGCGGACACGCTCAGACGTTCCTGCTGCACGGCGTTACCGGCAGCGGCAAGACGGAGGTGTACCTGCAGGCGCTGGAGCGGGTGGTCGCGCTCGGCAAGAGGGCGATCGTGCTGGTGCCGGAGATATCGCTGACGCCGCAGACGGTGCGCCGGTTCGGGGAGCGGTTCCCGGGCCAGGTGGCGGTGATGCACAGCGGCCTATCGCTGGGGGAGCACTTCGATATGTGGCACGAGGTGCGGGCCGGCCGCTACGCGGTGGTCATCGGGCCACGGGGCGCCCTGTTCGCGCCGCAGCCTGACCTGGGGCTGGTGGTGATGGATGAGGAGCACGAATGGACGTACAAGCAGCAAGAGGGGTCGCCGCGATACCATGCCCGCCTGGCCGCTGAGGAGCTCTGCCGCCTGACCGGCGCCGTCCTCGTCCTCGGCTCCGCCACGCCGGACGTGGAGAGCTACTTCCGCGCCACCGCCGGTGGATCGTACCGGCTGCTGGAGCTTTCCCAGCGCCTGCGGAGAACGGAATCCGGCGGCGTCGCGCCCGGCCCGCTGCCGGAGGTGGAGGTGGTGGACCTCCGTGAGGAGCTCAAGGCCGGCAACCGCAGCATCTTCAGCCGCTCCCTGGACGCCGCCGTCCGCGGCGCGCTCTCCGCCGAAGAGCAGGTGATCCTGTTCCTCAACCGCCGCGGCACAGCGTCGTTCCTCCAGTGTCGCGATTGCGGACACGTGCCAACCTGCTCCTCGTGCGCCGTGTCCTTGACTCTCCATTCCGCCTCAGGCGGTGAGAACCGGTTGGACTGCCACTACTGCCGTCGCGCCAGGGCCGCTCCCTCAGCGTGTCCAGAGTGCGGCAGTCCCCGCATTCGCCTGCTGGGGCTGGGCACGGAGCGGGTGGAGGAGGAGGCGCGCAACGCCTTCTCCGGCGCCCGCACCCTGCGCTGGGACCGCGACGTCACCCGCGGCCGCGACGCTCACGAGCGCATCCTGGCCCGCTTCCTGGCGCACGAGGCGGATATCCTCATCGGCACGCAGATGGTGGTGAAGGGCCTGGATATGCCTTTGGTCACCCTGGTGGGTGTGATCTCCGCCGACACCTCCCTTCGCTTCCCCGACTACCGCTCCGGAGAGCGCACGTTTCAGCTCCTGGAGCAGGTGGCGGGCCGGGCCGGACGCGGGCCGCGCGGCGGCCGGGTGATCATTCAGACCTACTCCCCGGAGCACTACGCCGTAGCGGCGGCCGCCCAGCACGACTATCACGCCCTGTACCAGCGTGAGGTGGAGTTCCGGCAGCGGCTGGGTTATCCGCCCTTTGGGCGGCTGGCGCGACTGATCTTCGCCCACACGAACGAGCGCTACGCCCAGGAGCAGGCGGCGCAGATGGTGCGGCACCTCTGCGGCGAGCGGGATAGCCGTGGCCTGCCCAACCTGGACGTGCTCGGGCCGGGGCCGGCCTTCGTGCCCAGGCTGCGCGGCCGCTGGCGCTGGCAGATCGTAGTCCGCGGCCAGAACCCGACGGAGCTTCTGGCGGAGGAGTCGTTTCCCCGCGGCTGGACGGTAGATATTGACCCTGTAACGCTGCTGTGAGGCGACGCTAGCGCCTAGATTCGCTAGAATTGGGTCTAATCACTCCCTGTTCAATCAGACGCCCCGACAGGTCGGGGAGGTGCTAGTTGTCTGTTCAACCTATCCGCATAGCGGGCGACCCGGTGCTCCGCCAGAAGGCGAAGCGTGTCCCCTCCATCGACGGGTCTACCCACAGGCTCATCGAGGACATGCTCGATAGCATGCGGGCGGCCAGCGGTGTGGGCCTCGCCGCCCCCCAGATCGGCGTCTCCCTGCGGGTCATCGTCATCGGTCTGCCGGATGAGGAGCCGTTCGCGATCATCAACCCGGAGATCGTCAAGCGGTCGGGGGAGCGGAAGGTGGATGAGGGCTGCCTCTCGCTGCCGGGGTACCGTACGGAGAACCTCACCCGCTCCGTCACAGTCGTCGTCAAGGGGCTCGATCCATCCGGACACAAGCTTCGTGTCAAGGCTAAGGATGACCTGCTGGCCGAGGCGCTTGAGCACGAGATCGACCACATCAACGGGATCCTCTATATCGACCGCCTGGAGAGCAAGGACGACCTGATCAAGATCGAGCCGCCGTCGAGCCCGGAAGGGGAGCCGGCGAAGCCCTCCAGCGAGGCCGGCTCCGGCGAGAGCGGTTAGCGAGGCTCGGATGGCTAAGGTCAGCCTCGGCATCGGCGCGGACGCTCGGGATATACTGACTGACCTGAAAGATTTCTTCAGCGGCCGGGGCGTGGAGGCGTACGTCGCGGGCGGCTTTCTCCGCGACGCCCTTCTGGGCCGCGACAGTCACGACGTGGACATCTCCATCGCCGGCGACCCCCTTGTGCTGGGACGGGAGCTGGCGGACGCCCACGGAGGCCACTACTTTCCGCTGGCCGAGGAGCAGCACGTGGCGCGTGTACTCCTCCCTCAGCGGAACGTGCATATCGACCTGATGCCCCTGCGGGCTGAGATCGAGGCTGACCTGAGAGCGCGCGATTACACCATCGATGCCATGGCCGCACCTCTGGCTGCGGCGGCGTCGGGAGAGGTGACGGTCATCGATCCCACCGGCGGGCTGAACGACCTGCGTGACCGCCTGGTGAGAGTGATCCGGGAGGACGCCTTCCGCCACGATGCTCTACGCCCCCTGCGGGGGGCGCGCCTGGCTACGGAGCTGGACTTCACGCTGGAGCCCGGAACGATGGAGCTAATTCGGCAGTACGCGCCGCGGCTGCCGGAAGTGGCCGTGGAGCGACAGCGAGACGAGCTGATGCGCATCATGGCCACTCCTCGCGCCGGTACAGGAATGCGCTTGCTGGACGATCTCGGCCTGCTGGAGCGGCTGCTGCCGGAGATGTCGGACACGCGCGGCGTGGAGCAACCCAAGGAGCACTATTGGGACGTGTTCGACCACTGCCTGGAGACAGTGCGAAACCTGGATATCCTCATGGGCGAGGAGGAGCCGGGCGACCGTCACTGGCGCACGCTCTGGCGGGAGCTGTGGGGCCAGCTCGCCTGGTGGACGGAAGCCCGCGACTACTTCCGTGAGGAGCTGCTCGCCGAGAGGCCGCGCCTGGCGGTGCTCAAGCTGGGCGGTCTCCTGCACGACATCGCCAAGCCGGAGACGAAGACGTTCGACGAGACCGGCAGGATGCGTTTCTTCGGCCACGCCGATGTGGGCGCGGACAGGGTGAGCCATATCCTCCGGCGGTTCCACTTCTCGGCGCGAGAGGTGGCGCTGGTGCAGACGATGGTGAAGGCCCATCTGCGTCCCGTCCAGATGGGCCAGCAGGGGCCTCCCACTCGGCGCGCTCTTTACCGCTACTTCCGCGACTGCGGGGGCGCAGCGATCGAGACTCTGTTCCTTTCACTGGCTGACCATCTGGGGACGGTAGGGCCCCGCGTCAGCGCAACGGACTGGCGCCAGCACGTAGCGTTGGTACACTATATACTCACGAAACGGTTTCAAGAAGAGGAGAGTATCTCCCCACCTAAGCTGATGGGCGGAGACGAGTTGATGGCAGAGCTGAACCTATCGCCCGGGTCTCTTATCGGGCGTCTCCTGGAGACGCTGCGGGAGGCCCAGGCCGCCGGCGAGATATCGAACCGGGACGAGGCGCTGGCTCTGGCCCGGTCGTCGCTGGCGCGGGAGGCTTCGGGCCAGTCTGTTGAGGGGGAATCTTAGGATGGCAGTCTGGGTGCTGGCTCTAGCCTATCCGGCGCTGATAGCGCTGCTGTTCTACTTCGCCTTCCTGCGGCCGGTGCAGCAGGAGCGGGCGAAACAGCGGCGAGAGCTGGCCGATCTCCGGGTGGGGGACGAGGTGCTGACCCAGGCCGGCTTCATCGCCGTGGTCAAGGAGATACGTGTGCCGGAAGAGCGGGGGCCGACGGAAGTGATCCTGGACCTGGGCGGGCTTGAAGTGCGCGCCTACGCTTCGGCGATAGCGCAGAGGCTTCCACAAGCGGAGCAGGCAATCAAGGAGGAGACGGTAGTGGAACAGGGGCAGAGGTAGCCGATGCGTAACCGGATAAACTGGATAACCCTGGTCTTAGTGACGGCGCTTACTGTGTTTTCGGTCATCGTGGTGTGGCCGGACGCGCCCAAGCGCTACCTGCCCGACTTCATCGACTGGCCGTCTGGCAACGGCTTGAGCGTCTTCGGTCTGGAGCGCCGGGAGATGAAGCTGGGGCTGGACCTCAAGGGTGGCACCTACGTGCTGCTGGAGGCGGATACCAGCCGTCTGGCGCCCGGTACGGACATCAGTGATGCCCTGGAGGGCGTGAAAGACGTCCTGGAGCGCCGCGTTAACGCCTTCGGGGTGTCGGAGACGGAGATCACCCTGGAAGGGAGCAACCGGCTGGCCGTGCAGATGCCGGGGATCGATCCGGATGAGGCGCGGGAGCTCCTGGGGAAGACCGCCCAACTGGAGTTTCTCAAGCCGGTCAGAGACGATGCGGGAAACATCGTCTGCGAGACGGCGAGCGGCAGCACCTACGCCCAACCGTACCAGTCCGGCCTGTTCGTGGAGGACGAGGTCAACGACGCCATGACCTGCCCTCCTAGCGGAGAGGGCCTGGTGGGGGTCGTGGTGTGGGAATCCGCGACGGGGACCGACAGTCAGGGCACGGAGAGGGTGCTGACGGGAAGCTTCCTCAAGGCCAACTCTAGGGTAGAAGGCCCGCCGCCCACAGTGGTCATAGAGTTCACCGGTGAGGGCAGCCTGCTGTTCGAGCAGATCACCACCGAGCTCGTCGGCCTGCCCCTGGGCATCTTTCTGGACGAAGAGCTCGTAGGTGCGCCGACGGTGAGCCAGCCCATCACCGGCGGCAACTCCACTATCACCGGCCTGGACTTAGACGAGGCGCGAACCCTGTCGATCCAGCTCAACACCGGCGCCCTGCCGGTGCCTCTGCGGGCGATCCAGGAGACGGAGGTTGACGCCACCCTTGGTGACCGTGAGGTCGTTCGTACGGTGCAGGCGGGGATCATCGGCTTGCTGGCAGTGATGATGTTCATGGTGCTGTACTATCGGCTGCCGGGTGTGCTGGCCGCGCTGGCCCTGGGCATCTACATCTCCGTGGTTCTGATGATATTCAAGGTGGGGCCGCCCATCATCGGGCCGATCACGATCACCCTGGCCGGTATTGCCGGGTTCGTGCTATCGGTGGGTATGGCGGTGGACGCCAACGTCCTTGTGTTCGAGCGGGTCAAGGAGGAGCTGCGGGCGGGACGCAACCTGATGGCCGCCATAGAGCACGGCTTCGACCGGGCCTGGACGGCTATCTGGGCCAGCAACATGGCGACCCTGATCACCTGCGCCATCCTCTACTGGTTCGGCGATCGGTTCAACGCGGCGCTCGTACAAGGATTCGCCATCACTCTGGGCATCGGAGTGCTGGTGAGCATGTTCACGGCCCTGACAGTGACGCGCACGTTCCTGCGGCTGCTGGTGGGATCGCCGCTGGCACGGAACCTGGCGCTCTTCAGCGTCAAGCCGGAGGAAGGGGGCATCGGACCGGCTGCCGCTGGATCAGTTCCGGACGGACTGCCCCGTAGGGCGCGGAGGGGGGAGGTCCGCGGCTGGAGCCTGGACTTCGTCAAGCGGCGCGGCTTCTACTACGCGCTCACAGCGGTCATACTGGTGCCCGGCATCATTTCCCTGCTCATCTCGCCTTCGCTGAGGCCGGGTATCGAGTTCAGCAGCGGCGCCACCTTCACCGTTCAGTTCGAAGACGAGTCCGTCGGCGCGGCGGACGTGCGAGAGGTGCTGACGGATCTGGACCACGACGAGGCGCGGGTCCAGAGGACGAGCGACCGCGGCTTCATCATCCGCACCGCCGAGCTGCAGGGGCTGGCCGGGCCGCCCGTTGGGCCGGCGCCCCCTTCGGAGCGGAACGAGATCGAGGACGGCCTCGAGGAGGCGTTAGGCCCGTTCCAGCTGACCAACTTCAGCCAGGTGTCGGAGATAGTATCTACGGCGATCGCCCGCGATGCGGCGATCGCTATCATCGTGGCTGTGGGTGCTGTTCTGCTGTTCATCCTATGGTCGTTCCGCAACGTGCCCAAGGCTCACCGTTACGGCCTCGCCGCTATCATCGCCGCCGGCCACGACGCCCTGATCATCCTTGGCGTGTTCTCCATTCTAGGTAAGCTGTTCGGCACAGAGATCAACACGATGTTCATCGTCGGCCTGCTCACAATCATCGGCTTCAGCGTTCACGATACGATCGTCGTGTTCGATCGCATCCGCGAGAACACATCGATGAACCCGGATGCGCCCTTCATCGAGGTGGTCAACGCCAGTCTTACGGAGACGCTGGCGCGGTCCCTCAACACGTCCGTCACACTGCTTTTCACCATCGTCGCTCTCCTGTTCCTGGGAGGCTCAACCATCCAGAGCTTCCTGCTGGTGCTGCTGATCGGGGTGATCGCGGGTACCTACAGCTCCATCTTCCTCGCCAGCCAGATACTCGTCTCCTGGGAGGAGGGCGATTTGGCTGGGCTGTGGCGTCGTCTCATACCGTGGCGGACTGCCCCCGTATCGGAGACGTAGTATGCCTGTCGATTTCGTCGACCGCGAAATTGAGGTGCAACTGAGCGAGGACAAGGCGCCGGTACCGCTGGCTTTCCGCCTGGGCTCGCGCCAGTACAAGATCGTCGAGCAGCTTGCCACCTGGGAGGACCACGCCTTCGCCGCACCCCAGCGTGGCCGCGACTGGCGGCAACAGCAGCAGCGTCGCTACTACCGGGTGCGTACTGAGAAGGGTGAGGTGTACGAGCTTTACGCCGATTGGTCCCCCGGTCGGCGCCGCCGGAAGGGTGAGGCGCAAGGCACCCGCTGGTATCTGCACCGCCGCCTCAGCTCAGGTGCGGCCGGTGAGAAGCCCGAAAAAGAGGCGGCTCCGGAGCAGCCTAGCGGCTAGGGCCGCCCCTCAGCACCCGCTCATCTCCGACGCGACGAGTGATGCGCTCCTGGTCCATGTTCTCCAGCAGCGCCTGGGCGTACTTGCGGCTGGTGCCCAGGAGGTCGCGTACCTGGGCCAGCGTCACCGTCTGCCTCTCCTTCAGGTGCGCCACTACCCGCTCTACCATCTCGCGATAGGCCTCCGAGGCGAACACGATCCCTTCGTCTACCCACACGATATCGCCGCGGTCTTCCAAGTACGAAAGCAGTTCGTTCTCATCCTTCAACGCCGGCGGCGAGAACGGCTGAGCCCGCAAGCCCGCGAGGAGCTCCCGCGCCCGCTTCTGCTGGCCGGCATCCGGGCGGGGTTCGTGCTCCGGACGGGAGACCGTGCCCCCAGCCTCCTTGACGTCGCCCCGGCCGGCCCAGAGCGCCACCAGCTGGGCGAACGCCCGGCTATCCAGGCGCAGGCGGCTGCGCATCTCCTCTCTGGGCATGCCCCGGCGGAGGGGAGACTGGCGGTGATACTCCGCCAGGGAGCCCGTCATTCGATCCGTGAGGGTCGCGAGCCCCGCCGCTGTAAACAGGAGCGTCCCCTCCGTCAGCGGCTGGCCATCCAGGGCGAGCAGGTCGCCCGACCCGATAGTCGCCTCCACCGCGCCGCGCACCTCCGCGGCGGCGAGGTCGAGGCCGCTGGCAAGCTCCCGTAGCGTCACCGGCTCCGAGGCGGCAACGGCCATGAGCACGATCTCCCCTGGCGAGCCGCGCTCCATCGCTTCCAGCTTGTCGGTCGTGGCCTCGTGGAAGCGCCGATGGCGGCGTGCCTGCGTATCGACGACGCGACCGCCGCCCAGCGTATCGTTCGGGTCGCGGATGACGAAGCGGTCTCCGTTCACGGCGGCGACCGGCGCGGCGAGGCGCACCTGGGCCCAGGCCGCCTCCCCCGGCGGCACTTCGTCCCGGTCCAGCAGGAGCAGGCGGCCCTCTACCTCCGCCGAGCCGGTGTAAAAGGTGACGGTGATGTTGTGACGCAGCGGGCGACGCAGGTAGCGGACGGTGTGCAGTCGTACATCCAGCACGGTGGCGGGCCGCAACCAGCCCGGCGTCGCCAGTACCATGCCCCGCTCCAGCTCCTCCACCGCCACGCCGGTCAGATTCACGGCCGTGCGCCGGCCCGGCGGCGCGAGCTGTACCTTCTGCCCGTGCGTCTGTAGCCCTCGAATACGCGAGCGCAGCCCCACCGGCTGCACCTCAACCTCCTGGCCCACGCTGAACGATCCCGCAAGAAGCGTCCCCGTGACCACCGTCCCGAAGCCGGTGATCGTGAAGGCGCGGTCGATCGGCAGGCGGGGGCGGCCGATGGCCCGCTTGGGCGGCGTCTTCGCCAGCTCCGATTGCAGCGTCGCCAGCAGGTCGTCCAGCCCCTGACGGCTGACGGCGGAGCAGAGCACGGTGGGCGCGCCCTCAAGGGTGGTGCCCCGCAGCGTATCCTCGGCGTCGGCGGCCACCAGCTCCGCGAACTCCGGCTCCACCAGGTCGGCCTTGGTGACGGCGACCACGCCGTGCTCGATGCCCAGGAGGTCGATGATCGCCAGGTGCTCCCGCGTCTGCGGCATCACCCCCTCGTCTGCGGCGATCACCAGCAACGCCAGGTCGATGCCGCCGACGCCGGCCAGCATGTTCTTGATGAACCGCTCGTGGCCCGGTACGTCCACTATGCTCACCTCGTCCCCGTTAGGCAGGGTGAGCCAGGCGAAGCCGAGGTCTATGGTGAGGCCGCGCTCCTTCTCCTCGCGCAGCCGGTCGGGGTCGATGCCGGTTAGCGCCTGGACGAGGGCGGACTTGCCGTGGTCCACGTGTCCCGCAGTGCCGATGACGTACATGCCGATACTACTTTGGGTTCCACCCCCGCGGGCTGAAGTCCGCGGCTCTCTTTGATAACTTGCGGCCTGAAGCCTGCGGCTTGCGGTTGATGCCGCGTACTTTAGTGCGCGGTCTGACAACCACGAGCGCGGACTTGCCGTGGTCTACGTGTCCCGCAGTGCCGATGACGTACATGCCGATACGATTCTAGCATCGCCGTCATACCCTCTGGTAACATACGCACCGTCATGCCTCCCGTCGGCTACGTGTACGATCCGCTGTACTTGGAGCACGCGACGCCCGGCCACTCGGAGGGCCCGGCCCGCCTCCAGTCCATCATCGCTCACCTGGAGGAGTCGGGGTTGCTGGGCCGGTTGACGCGGATCGAGCCGCGGGACGCGACCACAGCCGATCTGGAGCTGGTGCACTCGCGGGATCTCATCGCGCGGGTGCGGCGCGTCGCCGAGGAGGGTGGCGCCTGGCTCGACCCCGATACCTACGTCGTGCCGCGCTCGTATCAGGCGGCGCTGCGCGCGGCGGGCGGCCTGCTGGCGGCCACGGACGCGGTGCTGGACGGCGAGGTCGGCTCCGCCTTCTGCCTGGTGCGGCCGCCGGGCCACCACGCCACCCCCACGCAGGCGATGGGGTTTTGCCTGTTCAACAACGTGGCCATCGCCGCCGCCCACGCCCTGGAGCGCCGCGGCCTGGAGCGGGTCGCCATCGTCGACTTCGACGTGCACCACGGGAACGGCACCCAGGACGCCTTCTACTCCGACCCGCGCTTGCTCTACATCTCCACCCATCAGTACCCGTTCTATCCCGGCAGCGGGTCCTGGTCAGAGACGGGGCGGGATCAGGGAGAGGGAACGACGGTCAACCTGCCTCTGCCGCCGGGCTGCGGGCGCGAAGAATACCTGCGCTGCTATCGGGAGGTGGGCGAGCCGCTGCTGCGTCGCTTCCGGCCCCAGCTCCTCCTCGTCTCCGCCGGCTTCGACGCTCACTTCGCCGATCCGCTGGCGCAGGAGTTGCTGGACACCCGCGGCTATTACGAGATAGCTGCGCTGCTCAAGGCGCTCGCCGATGAGCTGTGCCAGGGCCGCATCGTCTGCACCCTGGAGGGCGGCTACGACCACACGGCGCTGGCCTGGTCCGTGCGCGCCTGCATCGATGCGTTGCTGGGGAACGAGTTCGCGGAGGACCCGCTGGGCGCGGCGCCGGCCGTCCCTGTGCCCGACATCGATGCGCTGCTGGCGACGGTCAAGCGGGCGCACGGGCTGGGCAGCTCTTAGCGGCGGGCCCAATTCGGTGGGACAGGCTTCAGCCTGTCGCTAGTCCGGCAGCAGGCGCGTGAACACCTCGTATGATGTAGGGGCGACCTTCAGGTCGCCCGCTGTGGGGTGGTGCAGGGCAGGGCCGAAGCCTACATCACGCCTAGTCCGGCAGCAGGCGAGTGAACAC
>CBDURB010000009.1:0-15843 GCA_965369585.1 uncultured bacterium | reverse complement strand
TCCAGCTCCGGGACGCTGGCGCCGCTGATGGATGCCAAAGATGAGCCTTCCTTTCAAGGGAGAGAAGCGCCAATAGACATTATAAGAACGGCTGCGCATGCCACGCAACCGGGGCGCCCGGGGGCCATCGCCGCTGACGGTGTCAACCGAGCGCCATCGCTTCTGGGCTCGGGTCTATAATGCAGGTGGAGACGCGAGGCGTCGCATGACTCGAAACCGGATTGCAAAGGGTCTGGCTGGGGTCAGTCTGCTGCTGGCAAACGCGGCTCTGCTTTTTCTCGCCTTCTGGCCGTACTCCTATCAGAGCCAGACGATGAGCGCCGACGGGGGCGTTGTTGACGAAACTTCCGCCTCGCTCATCGAGGAGAATGGGATGGGCGTCCTTGTGTGGCTCATCATCCCGGTGATTATGTGTCTGGTAGCCTTCCTGGTGACACTTTCGAGGATCAGGGGCGGCAAAGTCATTCTGTGGGCGATGGCGGTCCTTCTGCTGCTCTTCGGGCTCGTGAGCATATTTTCGATAGGGGCGTTCTACCTGCCGGCGGCGCTGGCGCTCATAATAGCCGCAGCCACTGCCAAGATCCCCAGTATACGGAACCTATCTGCGTAGGTCCCGCACGCGCGCGCCTGCTATCATGCCTCACGTGGTAATCGACTTTCACACTCATATCTTTCCGCCGCAGGTGCGGGAGAAGCGAGAGGAGTACCTTCGGCGTGACCCCACGTTCGCGGAGATGTACGGCAGCGCGCGGGCGAAGGTGGCCACGGCGGAGGAGCTGCGGCGCAGCATGGAGGAGGCGGGGGTGAGCGTGAGCGTGGCGTTGGGGTTCGCCTGGCGAGAGCACGATGATTGCGTCCGTCATAACGACTATCTGCTGGAGGCGGCGGCGAACAGTGGCGGTCGCATCGTGCCCTTCTGCAACGTCAGCCCTCTCGCCGGTGAGGCGGCGGCGAAGGAGGTGGAGCGCTGCGCCCGCGGCGGGGCGCTTGGGCTGGGGGAGCTGCGTCCGGAGAGCCAGGGGTGGTCGCTGGACGGAGAGAGAGGGGATGCGCTGGCGGAGCTTGCGTCGCGTCACGGCCTCATCCTGCTGTTCCATGTGACGGAGCCGGTTGGCCACGAGTATCCGGGGAAGCGCGGGCTGAAGCTCGAATCGTTCTACCGGTTCGTGGCGCGCGCCGGGGGTTTGTCGGTGGTTGGGGCGCACCTGGCGGGAGGGCTGCCGCTGTACGCTTCTAAGCCCTCGGGGCGAAAGGCGCTGTCGGGCGCGTACGCTGATACGGCGGCGCTGCGCTATCTGTACGAGGTTTCGGTGCTTCCCGGCGTGGTGCGGGCGCTGGGGGCCGACCGGTTGCTGTTCGGCAGCGACTATCCGCTGGTGAAGCAGTCGGCGGCGCTGGACGAGGTTCGCGCCAGCGGGCTGGATGACGCCGACTTGCGGTCCGTCCTGGGGGAGAGCGCTAAGCGCTTGCTTGGCCTGTGACGTTCAGGGGCTGCCGGCATGGCGTGTCGCTATAATGAGGTACGGGTGAGCATGCCTCTTGAGGCTGAAGACCAGCAACTGCGCCTGTTTGTGGCGGTAGACCTTTCGCAGGAGGTGCGAGAGGAGTTGGGCCGCCTGCAGGACGATCTGAGGCGACGCGATCTCTCCAGCCTGAGGTGGGTGAGGCCGGGGGGTATACACCTCACGCTGAAGTTCCTGGGGGAGACGCCCGCCGAGAGGGTACCGGCTATAGAGGGGGCGCTGGCTGAGGCCGTAAACGGAGCGGCGCCCTTTCACCTGGCGCTGGGGAAGCTGGGGACGTTCGGCAACCGGCGCGGCCCGCGTGTGCTCTGGCTGGACATCGCCGGTGAGGCGCAGCGCCTTGAGGAGTTGCAGGCGATGGTGGAGAGGGCGTTGATAGAAGCGGGGTTTCCGCCTGAGGAGCGTGAGTACTCGCCACACCTTACGCTGGCGCGAGTACCTCAGCCTCCGCGGCCCGGGATGGCTGAGCGCGTATCGCGGGCGCTGGACGCGGTCGCAGCGCCGAGAGCGGAGTTCGAGGTGAGGGAGGTCGTGCTTATGCGCAGCACCTTGCAACCCGGCGGCGCCGTGTACGAGCGTCTGGCAGGGTTCCCGCTGGCGTAGAGTAGATGGCCGTGGGAGAGATCGTCGCGCAGAAACAGCTAGAGAAGGGGCCGCCGGTCGCTGCCCGCGGGCGTAGGTTCAGCCTGCGCTATCTGGGGCCCAAGGCGGGGGTGGCGCTGGTGCTGTGGCGGGTTGAGGCCCACTCGGCGATGCCGCTGGCGCTGCTGCTGATCGCCACTCTGGGACGCTGGCCGGCCGCCCTGGTGATGGGCTCTGTGATGGCGGCTTTCGCCGCGGTTTTTCTCTACCTTCTGGAGGACGATCCTGCCCTGGACGATGTGCGCGGGTGGGCCGGTCGCCGTCGTATAGGGCGGGCGCTGGAGCGGCTAGCGGATCGCGACGATGGGGTGGGGAAGGCGCAAAGGGCGGTAGCGCTGGTGCCCGCGGTGATGGTACTGGGGCCGTTCTGGCGGGCGGTGGCGTTTCACCTGTTCCGGATGCGGCGCTCGGCGGCGTACGTACTCTCCGTGGGCGGCAGCTTCCCCCACGCTCTCCTGGGGACGGGGCTCATCCTGGGCGGTCTTTGGGGTGTGTTGATCGAACCTCTGCTGCGGGCATTCTGGGGCGATCTGGTTGTGCCTCTCATCGAGGGCGTCTGGGAAGCGTTGGTTTCTGGAGTAGCCAGCGTACTCTAGCGGGCACCGAACTCCTGGACGCACCAGCGATAGTCGCCGACGACGTAGCAGCCGACGCCAATCTCGGTAGCCTGTTCGCTCAGGATGGTGGTGAGATGGCTCGGGCTGGCGGTCCACGCCTGAACGATGCTGGTTGGGGCTTCCGCGTAGAAGCCACGGTAGAGGTTCTCCGCCAGGTAGCTCCAGCCGGTGTAGCCCGCGGCCACTACGCGCGAAGCTGAGGTAGAGCCGTCAGGCCCCACGTGGGCGAACCAGTCGTTGGTCGCCATGGTCTCGGCGTAGGCTTGAGCGGCGGCGGTGAGGGCGCTGTTGACGGCCACCGGCGGTAAGCCGTACTGAGCGCGCAGATCGTTGGTGAGGTTGAGTATGGCTGCAGCCGCTGCGCCGTCAGCGTATTGCTGGGGTGGCGGCGGCGGCGGTGTCGGTGCTGGCGTCGGTGGGGGCTGAGCCGCCGGCGCTGCCGCGGGCGGGGGAACAGGGGCAGGCGTTGGTATGGGTGTAGGGCTGGGCGAGGGTGTGGGGCTGGGCGAAGGTGTGGGAGTGGTGATAGGGACAGATTGAGGGGGCTGGAACTCTTGAAGCACACTCACCGGGGCGGCGTACACGCTGGAGGCCACTGCCTCCGGCGTGGCCGCGCTGGGGGTGGTAATGCCGCCGAAGGAGGCGAGCAGGAGCAGGCTCAGGCACCAGCTTGCCCAGCGTATGAGATGAGATGCGGGTATGCGTGACATTGACGAATCGTTAGACGCGTACTGATACGCTTTTGTTGCGTCCTTACAGATAAACAAGGACAGCAAGGCCTTGTTACAGGCTGCGGCCAACATGGAAAGGCGGCTGCTCTGGCTGGTGGGGGAGGGGTCTTGGGACAGGGTAGCGTGGGAGCGTGTCGGGGGTGGCGCTACCCCGGGGCAACTCAGGAGGTATACCCCTTGGGGTGGGACTGGTGCCAGCGCCAGGCGCTATCGACGATGGCTTCAAGGCTGGTAACCGCGGGCAGCCAGCCCAGGTCCTGTTTGGCTTTCTCGTTAGAGGCGACGAGCTGCGCGGGGTCGCCAGCCCTCCGCGGCTCCTCTCTGACGGTGATCGGCTTTCCTGTCACCTTGCCAGCGGTCTCGATGACCTCTCGGTTGGAGAAGCCGGCGCCGCTGCCCAGGTTGTAGACGCCGCTGTCTCCGCCGGAGGCGGACTCCAGGGCCAGGATGTGGGCGCTGGCCAAGTCCGAGACGTGGATGTAGTCACGAATACAGGTGCCGTCCGGGGTAGAGTAGTCGGTTCCGTACAAGGGGACGGCTTCGCGCTGCCCCAGAGCGGCCTGGAGGACGATGGGGATGAGGTGAGTCTCCGGCCGGTGGTCTTCGCCGCGCAGGTCTGTAGCGCCGGCGGCGTTGAAGTAGCGCAGCGAGGCGTAGCGGATGCCGCTGCTCTGCTCGTACCAGGGCAGCATCCGTTCCACTATCAGCTTACTTTCGCCGTAGGGATTGACGGGCCGGACGGGCGCATCTTCAGTTATGGGCACTGAGTCCGGCTGGCCGTAGACGGCGGCGCTGGAGCTGAACACGAAACGGCCGACGCCGTAGGCGACCATGGCGTTGAGGAGGGCGGTGCAGCCGCCGACGTTGTTGGCGAAATAGCGGCCAGGGTTGAGGACGGACTCGCCGGCCTGAATGTAACCGCCGTAGTAAACGGCGGCATCGAATGAGCGAGAGGCCATGAGGCGGCCCAGCGCCTCCTCGTCGCGCGCGTCGCTTACCACCAGCTCCGCCTCGCGGTTGACGGCCTCGCGGTGGCCGGCGACGAGGCTGTCGAGGACGGTGACGTCGTGCTTGGCCTGGAGGAGTTGGTCGACGGTGACGCTACCGATATATCCGGCGCCGCCAACGACCAGGACTCTCACCTACCGTCGCACCTATCCCCGCGTATAGGGTCACGGAACATGAGGCCGGGATCAGTCTTCGATCTGCTTGAACAGGAGGCAGGCGTTCTGGCCGCCGAACCCGAAGCTGTTCTTGAGGGCCACGCGGATGTCGGCGCGGCGGGCCTCATTGGGGACGTAATCAAGGTCACATTCGGGATCGGGGTTCTCGTAGTTGATAGTGGGATGGATGATGCCGTGTCGCATGGACTCCAGGCAGGCGACGGACTCCAGGGCGCCGGCGGCGCCGAAGGGGTGGCCGATCATGGACTTGGTGGCGCTGATAGGTATGCGGTAAGCCTGCTCCCCGAACGTCTTCTTGATGGCGAGCGTCTCTGAGCTGTCGTTCAGCTTGGTGGAGGTGCCGTGAGCGCTGATGTAGTCTACCTCCTCCGGCGTAACGCCGGCGTCCTCCAGGGCCCAGGTCATCGCGCGGATGGCGCCTTCACCGTCGGCGCAGGGGGCGACGACGTGATGGGCGTCGCTGCAGGCGCCGTAGCCCGCGATCTCAGCGATGATGGGGGCGTTGCGACGGCGGGCGCGCTCCAGGTCCTCGAACACGAAGATTGCGGCTCCCTCGGCGGCTACGAAGCCGTCTCTGTCACGGTCGAAGGGCCGGCTCGCCTTCTGCGGCTCGTCGTTACGTGTGGAGAGGGCGCGCATGACGGCGAACCCGGATAGGCCGAGCTCGCACAGCGCCGCCTCGGTGCCGCCGGTGAGAACGACGTCTGCGCGGCCGGAACGGATCAGGTCCATGGAGTCGCCCATGGCCTGGGTGCCGGCGGCGCAGGCGGTGATAACGGTGTTGGAGTATCCTTTGGCGCCTATGACCATGCTGAGCTGCGCTGCGGCCATGTTGGGCAGCATCTTGGGCATGAAGAAGGGGTCTATGCGCATGCCGCCTTTTTCACGGATGGAGGTAACGGCCTCCTCGATGTTGGGCAGTCCGCCGATACCGTTGCCCAGGATGACGCCGATCCTGCCGAGGTCTTCTTCGCGCCGCAGATCCAGTTCGGCGGCTTGCAGCGCCTGGTGGCCGGCGGCGACCGCGAACTGGCTGAAACGGGACATGCGACGGGCCTGGCGGCGGTCCATATAGTCCTGCGGGTCGAAGTCCTTCACTTCGCCGGCGATGCGGGAAGGGTAGCCGGTAGCGTCGAACTGGGTCACGTAGTCGATGCCCGATTTGCCCTCAACGCAGGCTTGCCAGAACTCCGAGACGGAGTTGCCCAGGGGCGATATCGCCCCCATGCCGGTTATAGCTACGCGAGTGCCGTTCCTACCTGCCATGCGGGTACCTCCCAGCCGCTTGTCTCTAAGCCGTTGCCGCAATCCCCCGGAGGTAGGCCCGCCCCTCAGCCGCTACGAACAGCGAGCCTGTGAGACATATTACCTCGTCGCCCGCCGTTGTCGCCAGCACCTTTTCCAGCGTTTTGGACACTTCATTCTCCGCTTCGGCCTCGGCGCCCGCTTCGCGAAATGCGGCTGCCACCTGTTGCGGTGGCATCGCCCGCGGGTGGCCGGTCCGGACGGCCGTTACTCGGCGCGCAATGGGCGCTAGCTCCTGGGCCAGGCCGGTCGCGTCTTTGTCCGCGGACATACCTACTATCAGGAACGCGCTCTCGCAGGAAAGGTAATCTGTCAAGGTCTCGCGAAGGCATCGCGAGGAATCGCGGCTGTGAGCGCGATCGGCTACCACCAGGGGCTTCCGACGCAGTACCTCCATACGTCCGGGCCATGATACGTGTGCGAGCCCGTGCTGGATCGCTTCATCGGGAATGGGGAGGCGCCGCTGCGTCAGCGCGTCGGCGCAGGCCACGGCGGTAGCGGCGTTCTCCAACTGGTGCCGGCCCAAGAGCGGGAGCCGCAGGCTGAGGGCGCCGCGAGGCCCGTTTAGCCGGAACGTCTGGCCGTCCAGGTCGTGGGCGGTCCGGCGCCAGGAGTAGCTCCCGGCCACATCCACGATCGGGCAGGAGACGTCCGCGGCGGCCTGACGGATGACCTCCCGCGCTATCTTATGGCGCTGGGGGGCGATGACGGTGGTGGCGCCAGTCCTGACGATGCCCGCCTTCTCGGCGGCTATCTCCGCCACGGTATCGCCGAGGATCTCGGTGTGCTCCCGGCCTATGGCGGTCACGGCGCACACGTCCTTGGCTTCGAACACGTTGGTGCTATCCACGCGGCCGCCGAGGCCGACCTCGAGTACCTGACAGTCCAGGTCGCGCTCACGGAAGGCGAGGAAGGCGAGCGCGGTCAGCAGGTCGAAGGTCACCAGGCGGCGTCCGTCAGGCGGGGGGTCGTCAGCCTGTGCCGCCTCGCGGAGGACGGCCGTCAGGCGGGCCCACTCGTCCTCGCCGATCGGCTCGCCGTCGATGCGGATGCGCTCGGTGTAGCTGTGAAGGTGGGGGCTGGTGAACAGGCCGGTACGCAGCTTTGCGGCGCGGAGGATGCTCTCCAACATAGCCGCCACGCTCCCCTTGCCTTTGCTACCGGCGATGTGGACGGTGCGGCGGCCCAGGTGGGGATCGCCCAGGCGGCGCAGGAGCGCCAGCACCGGCTGGACGTCGGGGCGGTGCTGGAAGCGGCCGCTGCGCTCGAAGTCGGCGAAGGAGAGGAGGTAGTCTATGGCTTGGCGGTAGTTCATGGCGTTTCGGTGGGAGGGAAAAGCGTGGCTACGGCGGCGCGATTATAGCACTGAAGGGGCGTGCTGTCTCCAGGCGCTCGCCCCTATAATGGGGTTCGTGTCGGAGCCACCTCTGCCCAGCCACGCCCAGGACAAGCGCCGCCTGGAGGCGCTGCTCTCCCGCACCTGGGCCCTGGCCGAAGAGAAAGAGCATCCGCTGGGCCGGCTGCAGGGGTTCTCGCTGGGGCCGTACCGGCTTCTCGCCCTGCTGGGGCCCAAGAGCAACGTCGGCTCGCGCTACCTTCAGATGTTCCTCGTCGATTCGGAGGGGCGTATGAGCGAGGAGCCGGTCGCGTTCGGCCTGCACAACTCGGGGCCCTATCCCGGATACAACTGGTTCGAGGTGATCCGTTACGAGCCCGCGCTCAGTATTCAGGCTGAGGCGGCTGACCTGCGAGCGGCAGGGTTGGAGGAGGAGCTGTTCCGGGCGCTGTCCACGCTGGTGCCCGCCGGCGGCCACCTGATGGTGGAGTACGAATCGCCGGCACAGAAGGAGAGCGAGCGCATCCTGGGGCTGGACTACCCGCCGGTGGTCTCGCCGCTTGGCTATCTCCTGTTTCGGGTGGGCTGCCGCTCCTTCCGCGACTGGTACATCTCTGAGGGGGGCCGCGAGGGGCCACGCAAGATACAGGGGTTCAAGCCGCTGAACGAGGGGCTGGCGAGGGAGAGGACGGAGGCGCTGCGGCGGCAGGTCCAGCAGCTTCTGGCGAGGCCGGAGAGCCCGCAGCACGGCGCATTCGGGCGGACGGCGCGGCGGCTGGCGGGGGCGGTGCTGGAGGCGCTCGAGGAGGAGTAGGACACGAGGATACGAGGTGCTAAGTCCACACCTGAGATCGCATTTCCGCTCGCCTCTTCACCCATTAAGGCGTGATTCAGCGAGGCGCCTGGGCGAACGGGCCTTTCCTTGACACCCTGGGGCCGCCCCCGTAAGATGTCGTGTTGGCGATCCGTCTATATACCGTCGCAGTAGCGTCTATAGCTGCGGGCACGGAGGACGGCTCTCGATTTCTAGTTCTAGGTGGTATCCCAGCCTAATGGAGGTGTACGCGTGGTAACTGTGAGCGTAATCAAGGCCGACATCGGCGGCTTCGTCGGCCATTCGGCCATGCACCCGGAGGTCCTGGACCTCGGTCGCGAGGAGATGGAGAAGGCGAAGCAGCGCGGGCTCCTCGTCGATCATCACGTCAGCTACTGCGGGGACGACCTGTTCCTGATCATGACCCACGAGCGGGGTGAGGATAGCGAGGAGGTCCACAAGCTAGCCTGGGACACCTTCCAGGCGGGCACCGAGGTGGCCAGGAAGCTGAAGCTGTACGGCGCCGGCCAGGACCTGATAGCGGACGCCTTCTCCGGCAACATCCGCGGCGCCGGTCCCGGCTCGGCGGAGATGGAGATAGAGGAGCGGCCTTCGGAGCCGATCCTTGTGTTCATGGCCGACAAGACCTCCGCCGGGGCGTTCAACCTGCCCCTGTACAAGATGTTCGCTGACCCGTTCAACACCCCCGGCCTGATCATTGCCGAGGGGCTGCACGAGGGGTTCGCCTTCGAGGTGCAGGACGTGCGCGAGCACGTGAAGATCACGCTCAACGCGCCGGAGGAGGTATACGATCTGCTCATCTTCCTGGGCGCGCCCAACCGCTACGCTGTGAAGAAGGTATACTCCCGCAACACCGGCGAGGTGGGCGCCGTGTCCAGCACGGACAAGCTCTCCCTCATCGCCGGGCGCTACGTGGGCAAGGACGACCCGGCGATGATCGTACGCGCGCAGGGGAACTTCCCCGCCGTGGGCGAGGTGATTGAGCCGTTCACCACCCCGTACATCGTGGAGGGCTGGATGCGGGGCTCTCATCACGGGCCGCTGATGCCTGTGGCTCTGAAGGACGCGCACCCCAGCCGCTTCGATGGGCCGCCGCGCATCGCCTGTCTCGGCTTCCAGCTCGCTAACGGCAAGCTCATCGGCCCGCGCGACATGTTCGATGACCCCGGCTACGACCACGCGCGGGCGAAGGCGAACGAGATCGGCGACTACCTGCGTGCCCACGGGCCGTTCGAGCCGCACCGGCTGCCGCTGGAGGAGATGGAGTACACGACGATGCCGACGATCGCGGGCAAGCTCAAGTCGCGCTGGCAGCCGCTGGAGGCGGGCGAGCCCGCCAAGGCCAAGGCGTAGCTCTCTGCCCGGGACCGCCCAGCGAGGGATCACGTGGCGGTAGACAGGCCGTGGTGGTAGGCGTTAGCCTTCCAGTCAGCCGTTAGGAAACCTGAAGGTCTCCGCTACGTTCGTCCGGTCCCGTTTGATGTCCCAACTCCTAATCGCCACCAACAACCCCGGAAAGCTCTCCGAGTTCGAGCGGTTGCTCGCCGGCTGCGGCTGGGAGCTGGTGACGCCGGCGCGGCTCAACCTGACGCTCCCGGACGACGAACCTGGCGAGACGTACGAGGCGAATGCTAAGATAAAGGCGCTCAACGGCGCTCGGGCCAGCGACCTGGTCGCTCTGGCCGACGACTCCGGCCTGGAGATCGACGCCCTGGACGGCGGCCCGGGGGCGCGTTCGGCGCGCTTCCTGGGTGAGGACGCAAGCTATGAGGAGCGGTTCGCCCGCATCCTCGGCGAGATGGCGGAGCTCCCGTCCGAGAAGCGATGGGCGCGCTTTCGCTGCGTCATCGCCCTGGCCGAGCCGGGCCTGCCTGCCGGTAGGCAGGGTTCGGAGGAGGTTCGGTTGTGCGAGGGCGAGGTGCAGGGCCTGATCGCCTTTGAGCCTAGGGGAGAGCTGGGATTCGGATACGACCCGATCTTCTACCTGCCGCAGCAGGCGCGGACGATGGCCGAGCTGCCGTCCTACATGAAGGACGTGATCAGCCACCGCGGTCGCGCCGCCGCGCGCGCGCGGCCCCTGCTGAAAGAGATGCTCTATGAGCGAAGAAGCAGAGCTGATACCGCCGGCCGGCCGCTCTGACCAGGCCGCTGATCCAGGCCGGGCGCTTAACGACAGGCTGAACCGGCCCCTGCGCGACCTCCGTATCTCGGTGACGGACCGCTGCAACTTCCGCTGTACCTACTGCATGCCGAAGGAGGTGTTCGGCCGCGATCATCCGTTCCTGCCTCGGACCGATATCCTGACGTTCGAGGAGATCACGCGGCTGGCGCGCCTGTTCGTCGCGCACGGTGTGCGGAAGGTCCGCATCACAGGCGGCGAGCCGCTCCTGCGCAACGACCTCGAGAAGCTCATCGCCATGCTGGCGCGGGTCGATGGCCTGAAGGACCTTACCCTGACGACCAACGGCTCGATCCTTAAATCGAGGATACACGCCCTCAAGGAGGCCGGGCTGCAGCGGGTGACGGTGAGCCTCGACTCACTGGACAACGACGTATTCAAAGCGATGAACGACGTCGACTTCCCGGTTGAGCGCGTCCTCGATGGGATCGAGGCGGCGGTAGAGGCAGGTCTCGCCCCCGTCAAGGTGAACATGGTCGTAAAGAAGGGGGTCAACGACGACAGTGTGCTGAACATGGCCCGCTACTTCCGTGATAAGGGGCAGACGATCCGCTTCATCGAGTACATGGACGTCGGGAGCGCTAACGGCTGGCGGCTGGACGACGTCGTCCCCGCCGCCGCTATCGTCAGGATGATCAACGCGGAGATGCCGCTGGAGCCGGTCGGTCCCGAGTACCGAGGCGAGGTCGCGCGGCGCTACCGTTACAAGGACGGCTCCGGCGAGATCGGCGTCATCGCTTCGGTCACGCAGCCGTTCTGCGGCGACTGCACCCGCGCTCGCCTCTCCGCCGACGGCAGGCTTTACACCTGCCTCTTCGCCACGCGAGGGCACGACTTCCGTGCTCCCCTGCGGGCCGGCAAGACGGACGAAGAGATCGCCCAGTACCTGCGCTCCGTGTGGAAGACGCGGGATGACCGCTACTCCGAGCTGCGTTCCACCGCGACGCCTGATCTCCCCAAGGTGGAGATGTTCTACGTTGGCGGCTAGTGGCCTGCCGACGGCCGCCCGGCTGCTGTTGCATGTCTCGTGTCTCGGTGATGTAATGAGGTTGCTATGGCCGCTCCCCGCCGCAAGGCGAAGCTGACCCACATCGACCGGGCGGGCCGCCCGCGCATGGTGAACGTCTCCGCCAAGGCGAAGACCGCCCGCGAGGCGACGGCCAAGGGCTCCGTCTACATGGCGGCGAAGACGCTGGCCCTGATCACGTCCGGCAAGGCGGCCAAGGGTGACGTCCTCACCACGGCGCAGATCGCCGGCATCATGGCCGCCAAGCGCACTCACGATCTGATCCCGCTCTGTCACCCGCTGCCCCTCACCGGCATCGACGTGTCGCTGGAGCCGGACGAGGGGCGGAGCGCCGTCGATATCAGCGCCACGGTGCGCACCACGGCTAAGACGGGCGTGGAGATGGAGGCGCTGACGGCGGTGTCCGTGGCCGCGCTCACCGTCTACGATATGCTCAAGGCGGCCCAGCGGGACATCCGCATCGGCGATATCAGGCTGGTGCGCAAGACGGGCGGCAAGAGCGGCAAGATCGCGCTGAAATAACCGCTTAGCCTTTCGCCTCCGCCTGGCGCTCCAGCAGCAGCTCCACCACCCGGGTGAGGGCGCTGTAGGCGTAGACGACGTAGTCGCGGGGGTGGAGATCCTCCAGCTTCTTCAGCCTTTCCTCACGCAGGGCCACGGGGTCCGTCTGGTCCAACGCCAGCGCCGTCACGTCCTGGCCCATCTCCAGCTCGTACAGCTCGCCGTCGGGGGCGAGGACGACGCACCCCCTCTCCGGCGATTCCACGCCCGGCGCCTCGATCTCGATGCCGTGGGTGAAGAAAGCGCCGGGGAAGGGCGGGAACGGGTCTAACTGGCCCGCTGCCTCTTGGAGCAGGCGCTGCAGCCGCTGGGCCAGGCGGTCCAGGGCGGCGTCAGCCTCAGCTTTATATTCTAGCGGATCATCCGGCATCGCAGGTTCAGAAAACACTGTTTAGAGTTATAGTATTCTTCATTGTTTGTGAATGTGCTAAAATGCTCTTATGGTAGCTACCCTCCAGATGCAATCTACGCGCCAGCAGATACTGGAGTACCTCCAGCGCCAGGGCCGCGCTACGGTCAAGGAGTTGGGCAAGCTGCTGGGACTTACCTCTACCGGCATCCGCCAGCACCTGACCGTACTTGAGCGGGACGGCCTGGTGGACGCTCACGAGGAGCGCGGCCGCGTAGGCCGACCCACCCTAGTATACTCGCTCACCGAAAAAGCCGACTCCCTCTTCCCCAAGACCTACGACGCCCTGGCCAGCGTCCTTCTGGAGGAAGTCCGATCCAGCCAGGGTAACGAGCGCGTGCATGAGCTCCTCCATAAGGTGGCTGAACGTATGGCCGTTCCTTACCGCGAACGCGTCCAGGGGAAACCTCTCTCGGGGCGGGTGCAGGAGACGGCGCGCATTATGGAGGAGCAGGGTTGCCTGGTAGACGTCCGCGAGGCTGAAGGCGACGAGTACTTCATCGACGAGTTCACCTGTCCCTTCCCCAAGGTCGCCCAGCAGGATCGCGCCGTCTGCGCCCTTCACGTGGACTTTGTGCGCATCCTCACCGGCGCTGACACGCGCTTGACCCAGAGCCTCCTCCGCGGCGAGCGCGCCTGCACTTACCGCGTGCGCGGTACGGCCAAGAGGGCCGTCAAGGCGTAGCACACCTCGTTTCCAGGTCGCCTCGCCCCTCACTTCGTGCTCCTGTCCCCTCCATCGCTAGCGGGCCGCGGACGTATAATGGACGCGGCATGCTGTGGGTCGGTCAGTTTGGCATCGTAGACGGGGAGGCGCAGGAGGATAGCCCCTGGGTCGGCGTCTTCCCTGACAGTGGCCGTGGCCGCCCCGACAAGCCGGGGGGGGAGGCGGTCGATCTACTCGTGGTGGTGGAGCCTGCCCTGCCCGGCAGCGAGGAGTACTGCCGGGACTTAGCTGAGGCGATCGGCAAGCAGTTCCGGGAGCGGCGTCTCTCCCTCACCGGCGGCATCCTGCGCGCTGTTAGGGCCGCCCACGAGAACCTGCGCGATTGGAATCGGAGGAGCCTCAAGCAGCACCGAGTGGCGGCGGGAGTCTCCTGCCTGGCGTTGCGCGCCGCCGCCGCGCCCGGCTGGGAAGCCTACCTGGGCCAGGTGGCGCCGGCCGCCGCGGTTCTCCTCCGCAACGGCTCTCTGAAGCGCCTGAAGCCCAGCCTCCCCGACGCCCTCCAGCCTCTGGGCCTGCAGGAGGAGTTCTGGCCCGATCTCACTCGATATGAGCTCCGGGACGGCGACCGCCTGCTGCTCCTCAGCACGGGCCTGGCCGCTGCCGTCAGCGACGAGGAGCTTGCGGAGGCGTTGCGACCGCCTCCCGAGGACACGCTGCCGATCCTTTATCAGAAGGGGAAAGAGATGCCCAACTGCGCCGCGGTCCTTGTCGCCGTCCTGCCGGAGACCGTCGCCTGAACGTCCTCGGCGTTGAGACTTCCTGCGACGAGACGGCCGCCGCCGTCGTCCGCGACGGGCGGCAGATTCTGTCCAGCATCGTCTCCTCGCAGGTGGAGCTCCACGCTCGCTACGGTGGCGTGGTGCCGGAGCTCGCCTCGCGCCAGCATGTGGAGGCGATTGTGCCCGTCCTGGAGGAGGCGCTGGAGCGCGCCGGTTGTACTCTGGAGAGTATCGACGCGGTGGCGGTGACCACCGGCCCCGGCCTGGCAGGGGCGCTCCTCGTCGGCGCTAACGCCGCCAAGGCGATCGCCTACGCTGTCGACCTGCCGCTGGTAGCGGTCAACCATCTGGAGGGTCATATCTACGCCGCCTGGCTGGCGGACGCCCCGTCTGGAGAGGATGTCCGGGAGCCCCGCTTTCCCGTTCTCTGCCTCATCGTCTCCGGCGGCCATACGGACCTGGTGTTGATGACGGGCCACGGCCGCTACCGCCGGCTGGGAGAGACGGCCGATGATGCCGCCGGAGAGGCGTTCGACAAGGTGGCGAGGATGATGGGGCTAGGGTTTCCAGGGGGGCCTGAGATCGAACGGTTGGCCGGCCAGGTCTCGCCTACCCTGCGTCTGCCCCGGGCCAGGCTGTCACGGCCTTACGACTTCTCTTTCAGCGGCCTCAAGACGAAGGTGCTGCGGCTGGTGCGGGGTGAGGAGGGGCCGGTTCCGGCGGCGCCCGAGCTGGCGGCGGCTTTCCAGGAGGCGGTGGTGGATGCCCTGGTCACGAAGACGTTGGCCGCCGCCCGTGACCACGAGGCCGTCGAGGTGATCCTCGTCGGCGGTGTCGCTGCCAACAGCGTCCTCCGCCGCAGCCTCAGCGAGCGCTCACCCTTGCCGGTACGCATCCCCAGCGCCGTCCTGTGCACGGACAACGGCGCCATGATCGCCGCCTGCGGCTGGTGGCGCCTTCAGGCCGGCGAGGTTGCCCGCTTGGACGTGGATGTCCAGCCCGGCCTTAGGATCGGCTAGGGTCGCCGTGACGCAGGCGAGTGCGTCAGGGGCTCGCGGGGACCTCCTTGATCTCCAGCAGCTCTACGTCGAACGTTAGCTCCGCGTTTGGCGGTATGCCCGGACGCCCCGCTTCGCCGTAGGCGAGCTCCGGCGGTATTATCAGCCGCCGTATGCCGCCAACCTTCATCGTCGCCAGCCCCTCATCCCAGCCGGGTATCACCCGCCCTTCGCCGAGCGGGAACTCGAACGGCGTTCCCCTGTCCAGCGAGCTATCGAACTTCGTGCCGTCGCTCAGCCAGCCGGTGTAATGCACGGACACCAGCTTCCCCGTTTCGGGTGTCTCGCCCGTGCCGGTCTCGATATCGATGATACCGAGGCCGGTATCGCTGAAAGTCGGCTCGCTGGCCACCGGCGGCGGCCCGGTGTCTACGCTCGCCGGAGTAGGGCTGGCCGAAACGATCGGTGGCGTTACGCCGTCATCGTCGCCGTCGATCACGAACAGTATCAGCGCCAGGGCGATTAGGATCGGTGTCGCCACTGCCGCCGCGACCAGCGCGACGCGCGGGCCCATCGACACTAACCCCTGGCGCGCTTGGCGCCGCTGCTCCCGGCGCTCCCGTCCGCTCATTCGTCTGCGTTTGCTCATTCCTTGGGTTCGCCTCCGCTTGTCTCCACGTAGCTGACCGTTACTACATAGCTTTGGGCTTCGTCGCGCCGTTGTCAATCGGCCTGGCGCGCCCGCCCGATCTTCACCGTTCCTTTCCTTTTGGCTACGTTTCGTTAACCGTTCAGTTCACCCGCATCTGCCAGAATATGGGGTAGGCAGTTGATGGAAAGGGGAGCGCTTCATGAAGTGGTTAGGAATCGGCGTCCGCGAACGGAGAGAGTTGCCCGATAGGGAATTCACTGGTTCGGTAGTGTCGGAGGGCGCCAGGCCTGGCGGCGAAGTGCCCGAGGCGACCGTTCAGGAGGTGAAGAGAGTCCTGCGATTCAGGCGCTGGGACGCGCAGCAGGAGGGATCCTTCAAGGGCTTTGGCTCTCAGCCGG
>CBDURB010000008.1:0-16114 GCA_965369585.1 uncultured bacterium | reverse complement strand
TGCCGAAGATCGCGGCCAGGGTCGCTCTCGATCAGCCGTTCCAGGGCGCGCGCGGCGGCCAGCCCCTGCTCCCGCAGGGTTAGGCCATCGATCCCCAGGTAGGGGTTGGTGAACGATTGGCTGGCGATGGCGCCCACGCCGGCGCGGACGTGGGGAACCCAAAAACCCGCCGCCAACGACTTGCTGGAGGTGGCGACGCCCAGCATCCCCGTTCGCGGACAACGGGCGACTATGGAGAAGGTCATGCGTCTATTACCTTGGCCGCTGGTCTCATCGCAGCACTATCTCCTTGCCCTGGTGGCGGCCGCGCCAGCCGGCAGCCAGACGGCGCAGGCCGCTGACCAGCCCCAGCGCGTCCTTGCGGACCGCCGGCGTCTCATACAGTGTGCACTCTTGACGGTATCCCAGCTTGTCGTAGACCGCAAGGGCTGACGCGTTGCTGGCCTCAACGGTCAGAGCGACGAGGTCGCAATGCTCCAACAGAGCGTGGGTTACGGCGCTGGTAGAGATGGTTGCCAGGCCGCCGCCGCGTTGGAGGGGATGGGTGAACACGTTTCCTACCACCGCTATACGCTCCCTGGGAGAATTCACGTGCGTCCCCGCGATACTGACCAGTTTCCCGTTTGCGATGATCCCGTAGTATACGCCCTGATCCACGTGGCGTGACGTGTAGGAGCCCGGGCCTCCCTCGGCTGCGTACAGCCGGTTGATGTGGCCGATGTCTCGTCCAAGTAGCCGTGACGTTTCTCCCTCCACGGGTCTGAACGTCTCCTTGGTGACGGACATACGCACCATCGGCTCGTTGCGGATGAGAATGAAATGGCGCTGCAGCACCTCCCTATGCTCCGGCCGCAAGCTGGCGAACGAGAACCGCGGTCCCGGGTGCAGTCTCAGGACGACATCGAGCGCTGTCGCGTCGCCCAGAGTGACCATGGCGCGGCCCAGGCCTCCCCGCGAGTGGAGGACGAGGGCGCGGCCGGCAGGGCCGCTTGCCGACCACCACTCACTCTGGGCGAGAAACGGTGGCGCCAACTGGGCGAGGGCGTAGGCGGCGTAGGCGCCCTCGGGGGCCAGCAGGGGGCGAATGGCCGCTGGGCTGGCCAACCGCTCGACGCTGTATTCAGCGCTGGCCGCTTGCCGGTCGTTGGGGAGGGCGGTATCGACCATCAGCGCGCCTTCCCTGCCGCCGCTACGTACTTTGCTATCAGTGGCTCCAGCCTCGCCAGCGTGGCTGGAGGGACGAGATCGAGAGGGGTCACCAGGGCATTCGCCAGCGCGCTCCGGCAGCCGCACTTTCGCTCAGATGGCAGGCGGCGAAGGAACAGCCGCACGGCCTCCTGGGACACCGCAATGTTCTTTTGGAGGTTGGCCACGATCAGGTCCGCCGTGACATCCGCCTCGTCGTCGTGCCAGCAGTCGTAGTCTGTCGTGCAGGCCAGAATGGCGTAGCATATCTCGGCCTCGCGGGCCAGCTTGGCCTCCGGCAGCGCCGTCATGCCGATGACGTCCGCGCCCCAGGTGCGGTAGAGGTTCGATTCGGCCCGTGTGGAGAAGGCCGGCCCCTCAACCGCCACGTAGGTGCCGCCGCTGTGGGCCGTCGCTCCCGCCTCTCGCGCTGAGGCGATCAGAGCCGGCCGCAGCTCCGGGCAGAACGGGTCAGCGAAGCTGATGTGGGCGACAAGCCCCTCGCCGAAGAAGGTAGAAGGCCGCCGCCCCCGCGTGCGGTCGATGATCTGGTCCGGCACCAGCAGGTGCAGGGGCTTGATCTCCTCTCGCAGGCTGCCCACCGCGCTCACGCCGACGATGGTCTCCACGCCCAGGGTCTTCATAGCGTAGATGTTGGCCCTGTCCGGTAGCTCCTGAGGCAGGATGCGGTGGCCGGGCCCGTGCCTGGACAGGAAGGCGATGCGCTCACCTTCCAGCGTTCCCAAGACGATGGCGCTGCTGGGCTCGCCGTAGGGCGTATCAACGTGCAGTTCGTCGGCGTCAGTGAGGCCGTCCATCTGGTAGAAGCCGCTGCCGCCGATGACGCCTACCCTCGCCTCAGCCACGGGAGGGCGCCTCCTCCCTCAGCAGCCCTGCCAGGGACGCCTCGTAGGGCGGGCTGGCCATGCCGTTTTCGGTGATGATCGCGCTCACGTAGCCGGAGGGCGTCACGTCGAAGGCTGGGTTGGCCGCTGTCGTGTCCACTCCCACCAGGGCGGTGACCTCTGCCGGGTCGCGCTCCTCGATGGGGATATCGTCGCCGCTGGGCGTGTTCGGGTCGATGGTGCTGGTGGGCGCTGCCGCATAGAAGGGCACGCCGTTCTCCCCGGCCAGCACCGCCAGCGTGTATGTCCCGATCTTGTTCGCCACGTCGCCGTTGGCGGCGATGCGGTCCGCCCCTACCACCACGGCCCGCACCAGGCCGCGCCGCAGGAGCGATCCGGCGGCGCTGTCCACCACCAGGGTGAAGGGGATACCTTCTCGCTGGAGCTCCCAGGCGGTCAGACGCGCTCCCTGAAGCAGGGGTCGCGTCTCCGTAACGTATACGCGCTCCAGCTTGCCCTGTTTCCAGGCCGCGCGTACCACGCCCAGGGCGGTGCCATAGCCGCCGGTGGCCAGTGAGCCGGTGTTGCAGTGGGTGAGAAGGGTGGCTCCCGCGTCCAGAAGGGAGGCGCCGTTGGCTCCGATGGCGTGGCAGGCCGCGACGTCCTCCTCATGGATGCGGCGGGCCTCGGCCTCCAGGGCGTCGATGGCACTCTGGGGGTCGGCGGCGCCCTCGGCGACCCGGAGCGCACGCTCCAGCGCCCAGGCCAGGTTCACCGCCGTCGGTCGGGTAGCGCGCAGCTCCTCGGCTGCCGTACGCAGCCGCGACATGAGCTCGTCCCTATCGGTTGCGCTCGTCTCGCGGGAGGCGAGGGCCAGGGCGTAGGCGGCGGTGATGCCGATGAGGGGCGCTCCGCGCACTTTCATCTGGCTGATCGCCCTCACCAAGTCACGATAATCGGAGGTCTCCAGGTAGGTTTCATCGTGGGGGAGCTTCGTCTGGTCTATTAGCCGTACGCGGCCGTCCGGCAGCCATTCGATAGGGATCAAGCCGTTCTCAGTTCCAGGCAGCAAAAACTTCTCGCACGGTGGAGAAGTCTGGTAACTCCACTCTCATCTTCCCCCCGCCTCGGGCAGGGGTCGGAGTTGGCACCGTACGGGACTGGATCCCAGTCGGTTGCCGGGCTTCGTTGGGCCGTTCCCTCCACCGCTCTGGATAAGAGTGCTGCCCTGTTCAATTGCGCCTCGATGGTAGCTGTCCGTTATAGGTGCTGTCAAGGCGGTTGAGGCAGCTCGCGCCGGCCTCCTCCCCGTGCCCCTTCACTCGTAGCGTATTAGCGAGAACACTTCGTAGTCCTGCAGCCGCTTTCGTCCGCCCAGGTCGACCAGCTCCACCACGAAGGCGAGCGCGTTCACCCGCGCCCCCAATAGCTCGACCAGCTTGGCGGTGGCCACAGCCGTCCCGCCCGTCGCGATCAGATCGTCCACGATGACGACGGCGGTGTCCCTGCGCAGAGCGTCGCTGTGGATGTCGAGCTCGCCGGTGCCGTACTCGAGCGCGTACTCCACTCGCATGTGGGCCGCCGGGAGCTTGCCGGGCTTGCGTACTGGCACTAGCGGCAGGCCCAGATTGATCGCCAGCGGCGCGGCGAACAGGAAGCCGCGCGATTCGATCCCGACGACGGCCGCCAGGCCGCTGTCCTCGAACCGCTCTGTGAGCTTCTCGATGGTGTGGCGAAACGCCTGCTCGTTCTGCAACAGCGGCGTGATATCGCGGAACAGCACCCCGGGCTCCGGGAAGTCAGGCACGTCGCGGATGAAGCGTTTTAGGTCCATGGCCAGGCGAGTAGAGTATAGCTCAGCAAACTGGGGGCAAGAAGCGCCGGCGGGGGACAAGTTGTATAACAGGCGCCGCGCGCTGAAGTGCGCGGGGTTGCTTGACCCTATCGTTCCCCCGTTCCTTGTCCCCCGGCCTCTATTGTCTATAGAATGGAGCGGCCTAATCTGGAAAGGACGGTGCGTCCATGGCTGACCGCGACCGGCTCAAGAAGCAGGTGATCTCCGAGGTGGACCGCCGCCGCGATGAGCTTATCGCGCTCAGTCTCAAGCTCCACGCCAACCCGGAGATCGCTTTCCAGGAGGAGAAGGCCGCCGCCTGGCTGGCCGACTACCTGGAGGGCGAGGGTTTCGCCCTGGAGCGGGGCATCTGCAAGATAGCCACCGCCTTCCGCGCCTCGTACGGTCAGGGAGAGCCGAGAGTGGCGATCCTGGCCGAATACGACGCTCTGCCGGGGGTTGGGCACGGCTGCGGCCACAACATCATCGGCACCGCCTCCACCGCCGCCGGCCTCGCGGCCAAGTCGGTGGTGGACGAGACGGGCGGCACGGTGCTGGTGATCGGCACGCCCGCCGAGGAGGCGGCCGGGGGGAAGGTGTACATGGCGGACCGCGGCGCGTTCAAAGGGCTGACCTGCGCCATGATGGTCCATCCCGGCAACCGCGATGCCTCCATCAGCTACGGCCTCGCCTGCCTGGAGCTGAACGTGGAGTTTCACGGCAGGGCGGCCCATGCCGCCGCCCGTCCCGAAGCCGGACTGAACGCCCTGGACGCCATGATCGCCTCCTTCGTCAACATCGGTCTCCTTCGCCAGCAGCTCCGCGACTCTGCCCGAATCCACGGCATTATCACCGATGGCGGCCAGGCGGTTAACGTTATCCCTCACCATACGGCGGCCAGTCTCCTCATCCGCGCCGAGGATGACGCCTATCTTGACGAGGCGCTTAAGGAGAAGGTGCTCGCCTGCTTCAGGGCGGCGGCGGAGGCGACGGGCTGCCGGCTGGAGCACCGCTGGGGGGAGGAGTCACGCTACAAGGCGATGTCCTCCAACCGAGCCCTCGCTGGGGCCTACCGCACGAACATCGAGGGGTTGGGGCGCAAGGTGATCGAGCCGGAGTCGCGTCGCTCCATGGGCTCCACGGACATGGGCAACGTCAGCGCCATAATCCCCGCCATTCATCCTTCCATCACTGTGGCGCCGCCGGACATCCCGATTCACACGGTGGAGTTTCGCGAGATGGCCGCCAGCAAGGCCGGCCACAAGGCGCTGCTGGACTCGGCCAAGGCGCTGGCGATGACCGCCGTGGACGTCCTCACGGACGCCGATCTGCGAGAGCGGATGAAGCGGGAGTTCGCCTCATCGAAGTAGGTACAGGCTCTAGGCTGAGGTAAAGTAAGGGCGTGAGCGACAATCCTGTCATAGGCGTGGATGCCATGGGTGGCGATAACGCCCCAACGGAGATCGTGGCCGGGGCGGTTCGCGCCGCCAAGGAGCTGGGCGTACGCGTCGCCCTTGTGGGGCGGCCGGAGGAGATCGCCGCCTGCATGGCGCGGCACGGGCCCACGCCCGATACGCTCACCGTCGTTCCCGCCTCTGAGGTGATCGAGATGGACGAAAAGCCCGCCCAGGCGGCTCGTCACAAGAAGGACTCCTCTATCGTTGTGGGCCTGCGGATGGTGAAGCAGGGGGAGGTCGGCGCCTTCATCTCGGCCGGGAACACCGGGGCGATAATGGCCGCCGCTATCATGTACCTGGGCCGCATCAAGGGGATCGAGCGGCCCACGCTGGTGGCTCTCATGCCGCTCTCAGGGAAGCTCACCGCTTTCTTGGACGTGGGCGCCAACGCCGATTGCAAGCCGAACTACCTGCTCCAGTTCGCGGGGATGGCCTCCGCTTACATGCGGCACGTGTGGGATGTGGAGCGGCCCAGGGTGGCGCTGCTGAACATCGGCGAGGAGGAGGCGAAGGGGAGCACGCTGGCCCAGGAGGCCTACGAGCTGCTGGCCGGGAGCGACCTCAACTTCATCGGAAACGTAGAGGGACAGGACGTCCCCACCGACATCGCCGACGTCATCGTCACCGATGGCTTCACGGGGAACGTCGTCATCAAGACGATGGAGGGGATGGCGGACTTCATCATGGGTCAGCTCAAAGTTGCCATCAAGAGCCGCCCCTGGTACGCGGCGGCGGGCCTGGCCCTTGTGCCCGCCTTCAATCAGATGCGCAAGAAGCTGGACTACCGGGAGTACGGCGCCGGGCCGCTGCTGGGCGTGAACGGGCTCGTGTTCATCGGCCACGGCCGCAGCGACGCCCGCGCTATCTACAGCGCTCTGCGCATCGCCCGTGATGCCGCGCAGTCAGGCATGCTTGAGGCGTTGCGGGAGGTAGCGCCGGGCAGGGGGAAAAGGGAGGCGGGATAGAGCAACGCCGCCGCCTTCAGTCGCCGGCTCGGTGTGGTGTAGGGGGGGTGTCGAGGGTGGCTCTAATCCGGCGCCAGCCACTCGGACAGCGTGAGCGTCAGCGGCTCCAGCATCGTTTCCAGGCGCACGGTTTCCGGCGACAAGTGCGACTGCATGATGCTGCCCTCAACGGTCGCGATGAGAAGAGTGGCGGCGAACCGCAAGTCGATGTCTTTGCGTGTGCGCCCGGCATCACGGCTGGCGCTGAGTATATCTACGATCAACTCTCGCCAGCGGTCGTACATTGCTGCCAGCCGCTGGCGCACCTTCTCGTTGCGGGAGGCATGGGCGGCGAACTCCGCGTATAGAGAGCCCCATAGCGGGTCATCCCGCAGTAGCTTGAACACCCCGCTCAGGATCATCCGGACGTTATCGGCCAGGGGCTGGGTGTGCGCCACCGCCTGGCGGAACGCCTCCTGCTGGCGGGAGATGCGCTCCTCCAGCATAGCCCAGAGCAGGTCCTCTTTGGTTTCGAAGTGGACGTAGAAGGCGCCCTTGGAGAAGCCTGCCTCCCGCACGATCTCGTCCACCGTTGCCCGGTCGAAGCCGGAGCGGGCGAGGACGCCCGTGGCAGCCTCCATCAGGCGCGCGCGGGTGTCATGGCCACGGCGTTGCCGCGGTGGGTCTTTGAGCACTGCGGTCATAGTGGGGCGATTATACCCCGGCTCGCATCATGGGGCCAATTAGGGGACCCACAGGCGGGCTATCAGCTCGTCCCGGTCGCGCGGGCTGAGCCGCGGCGGCTCGCCGCCGCAGAGGAGCGCCTCCAGGCTGTGCACGGCCAGGGCCGCCAGCCGGGGGAACCAACCTGTCAGGACTGTGATGACCGCGATGGTCAATATCAGTGTGGTCGCTGTCGTAGCGATGATCAGCGCCGTCAGCATTGTGAATCTCCTTCCTATAGCATACCGACCAGTCAGTATCTTATCATATATTTAGACTAACTTCAATGCAGTTCGTTACGGATGGCTTGGAACAGGGCTTCAGCCCCGCAGCTACCGAGGGCAGGGGTTAGTCTTGGGGCGCGGCGGTCGCGCCGAAGCGCAGCCACATACGCAAGGCGGACTGGAGGTTGCGTAGCCCCTTGTCCGCGGGGAGGCCGGCCAGCAGGCAGCTCTCAATGTGCTGGTCCATGATCAGCAGCCCCACTCGGTCCAGGCCGCTGCGCGCCGCCATCAGCTGCGTCAGCACGTCCTCGCACATCCGGTCTTCGGACACCATACGGTGAATGCCCCGTATCTGACCCTCGATGCGGCGTAACCGCGCGAGGAGAGCCTCAACCTCAGTTTTGGTATCTTGCGCCATCTTGTATCGCTCCTGCGTTGACATACCCCATAGGGGTATGCTACCATCACTCCAGAAACCAGTCAAGGCCTGCACTTCGTATCGATGATAGAATGGCAGCGCAACAGCAGGAGGATGGGATGAGCAAACCCGCAGACGTTACGGATGGCAGCTTCGAGGCAGAGGTCCTTAAGTCGGACAAGCCGGTGCTCGTGGACTTCTGGGCACCCTGGTGTGGCCCCTGCCGCATGGTCGCCCCCGTGGTGGAGGAGCTGGCCGAGGAGTACGACGGCAAGGTGAAGTTCCTCAAGCTCAACACTGACGACGAAATTAACACGGCCGCTAAGTACGGCATCCGCAGCATACCTACATTGCTGATGTTCAAGGGTGGCGAGGCTGTCGATCAGATAATCGGGTTCCGGCCCAAGGGAGACCTTAAGAAGACGATCGATAAGGCGCTGGCCTAGAGGTCGCTGGGCTGTGGCCCGACAGGAATACGAGATCGTGATCATCGGCGGCGGGCCCGCGGGCCTCGCCGCCGGTTTGTATGCGGCCCGCGCCCGCCGCAAGACTGTTCTCCTGGAGAAGGGGGTAATCGGCGGGCAGATCGCTCTTACGGAGCTTGTGGAGAACTACCCGGGCGTCCCTTCCATCAACGGTTTCGATCTTGCCCAGACGATGCTCAAGCAGGCCGAGAGCTGCGGCCTGGAGACGCAGCTCGTCGAGACGACGGCACTGGAGCAGGATGGAAAGGCGTGGCTGGTACGCACGGCTGAGGATGAGTACCGGGCCAGGGCCGTGATCGTCACCGTTGGCGCCGACTATAACAAGCTGGGCGTCCCCGGCGAGGAGCGTCTCACCGGCCGTGGCGTCTCCTACTGCGCCACCTGCGATGCCGCCTTCTTCAAGGGGCAGCATGTGGCCGTTGTCGGCGGCGGCGACGCCGCCATGGACGAGGGGTTGTTCACCACCCGCCACGTCGACAAGATCTCCGTCATCCACCGTCGCGACCGGTTGCGGGCCAGCGCCATCCTCCAGGAACGGGCGTTCGCCAACCCTAAGATGGAGTTCGTCTGGAACACGGTAGTCACTGAGATACTGGGTGAGGAGGCTGTGACCGGCGTGCGTCTCCATAACCGGGAGACGGGCGAAGACAGCAGTTTGGATGTGGCCGCCGTATTCATCTTCATCGGCCAGCACCCCAACACGGACTTCCTCCGCGGGCTGGTTCCGACTGACGAGGGAGGGCACGCGGTGGTGAACGAGTGGATGGAGACGGAGCGGCCCGGCCTGTACGTCGCCGGCGATGCCCGCCGCAACTCCGCCCGTCAGGTAGTCAGCTCCGCCGGCGACGGCGCCACTGCCGCAATCGCCGCCGAGCACTACCTCAGCAACAACTTCGCCGTCTGAGGAGGGCTTGGCGGCACCCAGCGCTGGATTTTGGTCTGACTCCTGACCCTGTATACTGCCGGTGCGGGAGTGGAAGGGTCCCGGTGGGCCTCGCGGTCTTCAAAACCGTTGCGGGGCGGTTGTCCCGTCCCGGGTGGGTTCGACTCCCATGCACTCCCGCCAGATGCGCCTTGTGCTATTCTTGGGCCTACTCGTTCTGTACGTACTCTTCGGCAAAGACTCTTTTTCCCTCCACGAGAGGCTGGACGGGCTGCGTGCGTCTCTGGATGCCGATGGGATGCTCGCCTCCAGCACGACTGTCTTAGACGGTCGCAAGACCAGCCTGGCGGAGGTGAGGGCCGCCTGCGATACGGTGCCCTTCATGTCCGCTAACCGGCTGGTGATCGTTGAGGGGCTTCTGTCGCGGCTGGCCGGCGCCGGGCGCGGCCGCCGTCGAGGCGGGGAGCCGTCGGGAGAGGCTGCCGGCTGGCTGCCGCTCGCTGATTACGCGGGCGAGATGCCGCCGTCCACGCACCTGGTGCTGACAGACGGTGAGATTGAGGGGCGTAACCCACTCCTGGATGCGCTCAAGGGCAAGGGAGAGGTTCGGGAGTTTCGCCCCCTGTACCCGCGTGCCGTCCTGGACTGGGTCCGGAGACGCGCCCAGCCTCTCGACCTCAAGCTTAGCGCCGGTGCCGTGCGCCTGCTCGCCGAGTTCGTGGGGAACGATCTCTGGACCCTCTCCGGTGAGTTGGAGAAGCTGTCCGTCTACGCCGCCGGTAAGCCCATCGGCGAGGAGGAGGTGCGGGCGCTGGTCACGGCCGTGCGTGAGACCGCCGTCTTCCCCCTGGTTGACGCCATCGTGGAGGCGCGTCCAGCAGCGGCTGTCAGGCTCTTGAGGCAGATGTTCCGTCAGGGGAGTGTCGCTCCCTATATCATATTGATGATACAGAGGCAGTTTCGCCACCTGGCGATCGCCCGCGAGATGCTGGATGCGGGGGAGAGCGGCCGCCGCATCGGCGATGCCACGCGGCTGCCTGACTTCGCTCTCGAGAGGCTCTTGGAGCAGGCTCCGGGCTATACCACGGCGCGGCTCCAGGCGGCCTTCCAGCGCCTGCTGGAGGCGGACCTGCACATCAAGCGCGGCATCTACGATGGCGAGCTGGCCCTGGAGCTGCTGGTGCATGACCTGGCGGAGACGGGCTCCCGGGCTGCGGCCTAGTCGAAGCCGGCGTCACCGTCGCTGTGGAGGATGGGGTTGTAGCAGGCGGCGGAGTGGTCTGACTCCAGCACGGTCAAGGTTGGCGCGGGCTCCGTCCGGCAGACGTTGGTGGCCTTGGGGCAACGGGGCAGGTAGGGACACTCCTCGGGCAGCTCCGCTAGATTGGGCGCCGCTCCGCGGATGGCCGGCAGGGGCCTGATCTGATCCTGGTCCCAGCGAGGGCGGCTCCCCAGCAGCGCCCACGTGTAGGGATGGCGGGGCCGCTGGAACACCGCCCGCGTGTCGCCGAACTCAACGACGGAGCCCGCGTACATGACCGCCATCTCATCGGCCATCTGGGCCACAACGCCGAGGTCGTGACTGATGAGGAGGATGGAGGTGCCGAAGCGCTGCTGGAGCTGGCGCAGATCGTCGAGGATCGCCGCCTGTACGGTCACGTCCAGAGCGGAGGTCGGCTCATCGGCGATGAGCACCTTGGGGTTCAGAGCGGTAGCGATAGCGATCATGACACGTTGTGCCATGCCACCCGATAGGTGGAAGGGATAGCTCCGCGCTACCTCCTTCGGGTTGGGGAGACCTATCTGGGCCAGCACCTCCAGGCTACGGTCCCGCGCCTCACGCTTGGAGACCGGGAGGTGAGCGGTGATGATCTCCTCGACCTGCGTCCCCACGGAGAGCACGGGGTTGAGTCCGGTTGCCGGGTCTTGAAAAACCATGGCGATATCGCGGCCACGCAGCTGCCGCACCTTTTCCGGGGGTAGGGTGAGGATATCCGTCTCGTTGAGATATACGCGGCCGGCGGTGATTCGCCCGGGGTAAGGCAGCAGGTTGAGCAGGGCCAGGCCTACGCTGGTCTTGCCGGCGCCGCTCTCTCCGGTGAGCGCCAGAGTGGTGCCCCGTCTCAGTGATAAAGAGACGTCTTTGACGGCCTTCACCGCCCCTTCGGGGGTGTTGAACTGGGCGCTCAAGCCTTCTATGCGGAGGATCGGCTCGTCCAACAAGCGCTGGACCTTTCCCCGTCTATACCGCCTGCCAGCGGTGCGCTGCTACAGGGAGATTATAGCGCCGATTTGGTGTTGAAGGCGCGCTACTAGCTTAGGGCGCGGATAGCGCCGATGACCCGGCCCTGCACCAGCACGTTGTCCGCATCGGTGTGGATGGGCTGCATCGCTTCGTTCGCCGGCTGGAGACGGACGCGGGGACCTTCCCTGTAGAAGCGCTTCAGGGTCGCCTCCTCCTCCTGCTTGAGCCACGCCGCTACCATGTCTCCGTCCTGGGCGGTGGCCGCCGATTCCATGATCACTATGTCGCCGTCGTTCACCAGCGCGTCGATCATGGAGTTGCCCTTCACGCGTAAGGCGTACACGTTCTCGCGGCCGCCAATCATGTCTGGGGGCACCTCCAGCGTGTCGTCCGGGTCGTAGCTTCGCCAGGTGTCAGCAGTGGGGACAGGGATGGGCTGGCCGGCGGCTATGGTGCCGATGATGGGAATGTTGGTCACGCGGCGACGGTGGCCGCCCGGCTCCAGCAGTTCGATGGCACGGGAGACCTCACGGTCGCGGCGGATGTAGCCTTCCTTCTCCAGGATGCGCAGGTTGTAGTCGACGACGGAGGTCGAGCTAATTTTGCACGCCTCCTGGATCTGGCGGATGCTGGGCGGGTAGTCGTGGTCACTGATGAACTCCTGGATGAACTCCAGGATACGCCGTTGTTTCGCCGAAAGCTCCTTCATGACGGATCTCCCTGACACTTTATGGAACTTTTGTTCGCCAGAACACTAGTTTAGAGACCATGCGTTCGATTGTCAATACCCGCGTGTCCCCTATACAATCCAGTCTGCCGACAGGCGCTTGGCTACTAACGCTGGAGAGGATCGATCATGGGCAGCGGTCTGGAAGACATTCGAATACCCGAAGACGGTGACGGGGCCAACAAACGGGCGTTGGTCATCGCCGCTCACCCCGATGACTCGGAGTTCGGCGTTGCCGGGACCGTCGCACTGTGGGCGCGGGACGGCTGGGAGGTGTACTACCTGATCTGCACCGACGGCTCCAAGGGGTCTGAGGATGCCGACATGACTGCCGATAAGCTGGTCCCTATGCGAAGGGAGGAGCAGCGCGCCGCCGCCCAGGTGCTGGGAGTGAAGGAGGTCTTCTTCCTGGACTACGTTGATGGCGAGCTCGCCTATACTCCGGAGTTCAGCCGCGACGTCGTGCGCGCTATCCGTATCATCCGGCCCCACACCGTGTTCAGCCACGATCCCAACCAGATCGTGCGCAACACCTTCATCAACCACCCGGACCACCGCTGCGCCGGCACCGTCGCCCTGGACGCGGTCTACCCGCTCGCCCGCAACCGTCCTACCTTCCCAGAGCTGCTGAACGAAGGGCTTGAGCCCTACAGCGCCAAGAAGATATTTCTGTGGAGCACCAGCGACATCAACCACAGCGTTGACATCACTGACGTTATCGACCTCAAGCTGGAGGCGCTGAGCAAGCACGTGAGCCAGGTCTCCGAGATGATGGAGACGCGGCTGGAGCAGGTACGCTCCTTCTGGAAGAATGAGGACGGGCGCTATATGGAGAACTTCCGTCACATCCCCATCCCGTTCTGATCCGGTGCTGTTTGCGCGCTTCCGGCACAACGATCTGGAGGTCTACGGCCGCGTCGAGGACGACCGTGTCAGGCCTCTGCAGGGTGATCTCTTCGGCGAACACCGCCTGCTGGAGGAGGCGATCTCCCTGGACTCCGTGCGGCTGTTGCCGCCCGTCCGTCCCGGCAATATCCTGGCGGCCGCCGTCAACTACCCCTCGCACGTGGCGGAGAGCCAGAAGATGACCGGTAAGGCGGAGGCGCCTCCCCATCCGGAGCTGTTCCTGAAGCCTTCGTCCTCCATCATCGGGCCGGAGGAGGCGATAGTCCTGCCCCAGGGCGCCCGCCGTGTCGACTATGAGGGTGAGCTGGTCGCCGTGATCGGCCGCGCCTGCCGCAGCGTGGCCGCCGAGGAGGCGCTGGCGTACGTGTTCGGCTACACCTGCGGCAACGATGTCTCCGCCCGGCACTGGCAGCGAGACGATCTCCAGTGGTGGCGGGCCAAGGGGAGCGACACTTTTTCGCCCCTGGGGCCGTTCATCGCCACCGGCCTCGATCCGGCGAGCCTGGAGTTGCGCACCCGTCTCAACGGCAAGGAGGTTCAGGCGTCCAGCACGGGGGCGCTCATCCACAGCGTCGGCGCTCTGATCAGCTTCGCGTCTCAGGTGATGACGCTGGCGCCCGGCGACCTTGTGTTCACGGGGACGCCGGGGGAGACCGGCCGCCTCAGCGCCGGCGATGTGGTAGAGGTAGAGATCGAGGGGATCGGCGTGCTGCGGAACACGGTAGTGGCGGAGGGGAGCTAGGGAATCTGAGGGCGGGCGGGAATAGCGGAGGCAGGCTAGGCTTCTGTGCGTCCACTGGAGGGTGCAGGGAGGCGGCGCAAGAGATTCTGCGCTTCCTCAGCGACACCGACGTCGCTGGCGTCGCAGTAAGTGGCGTAGATGGCCCGATCTATGAGGCGCACCCCGTCACCGTTCAGCTCAGGGGCCTGCTCCTGGCGCAGGCGGAGCAGACGGTTGAGTCTCCGCAGGAAATGAAGCTGCAGAGCTGAGTAACTGGCCTCGTTCTCCGTGAGCGGAGAGACCATCTCGTCCATTCCTCCCTTGGACTCTTCGATGCCCTTCATACTTAACTCCGGCTGTCAGGTATCGAACGCTATCCATCTCCTAGAGTATCGGCCTTGTCAGAGGAACGCAAGCCTGCTGCGGCAGGGGCACGGTGAATAAAAAGTTGACACGTATATAGCCGCAGAGAAGATGTGGAAGAAAATCGGCAGCCGTCGAGGGGGCCGGGGTGCGGGTCGGCTTGCTATTCAGCGACCCAGGCGCTGAATGCCTATCGCTTCACCGCTAGAATCGTGGCGTTGTCCCAGGAGAAGAAGATCTCCGCCTCTTGCCGGCGCACCTCAAACGCTTGTTGTGCCTCCTCTGAGGCCGCCGCGAACATCTGGTTGAGCTGCTCCACAGCATCGCGCGGTGTGCCCGCGCGGCGCACCCACTCGCTGAACAGCTGCGGGTTTTTCCCGCGCACCACCTCTTGGACCTCGAAGCCGGCGGCTGGAAGGAGCTCCTGCCGCCACTGGGAAAGGGGATAGTCCCAGACGTGCGTGGGATCGCGGAGCTGTTCCATCTGGTTCATCAGCTCCACCATCTCTGCCGACTCCGGCGCTACAACATCGCACAGCACCACACGGCCCTTGGGCTGCGTGACGCGGGCTAGCTCACGCAACGCGCGGGGAAGGTCGTGGAAGTGGTGGCTGGCGTAGCGACAGGTGATCACGGGAATGGCGTTGTCGGCGAAGGGGAGGCTCTCCGCCGCCGCCAGGGTGCACTCCAGCTTCGTATCCAGCTCCCTCTCGCGCGCCAGGCGCTGTGTCTGGCGCAGCATCTCCGGCGTAAGGTCGGCGGCGATGACGCGAGCGGCATCGGTCGCCATCACGAACGCCGTGAAACCGGTTCCCGTGCCCAGATCCAGGACCGTGTCGCTGCCGGTGGCCGCTGCCAGGCGACGCACCGTCTCCAGGCTCTCGCCGCGGCCGTGCAGGCTGCTCTCGGCGTAATGTTGGGCCTGGCGCGCGTACTGATTCTGGGTATCGTGCGCGCTGGGACGGCCCCGTTCGAAGCTCATGGGGCGAAGAGAAGTAGGGCCGGTATGACGAGTGAAAGGCGGCGGCAATGAGAAAGGGGCACGCCTATCGTCCAGGAGCGCCCCTCATCGCGTATGGGCGTTTGTCTACAGCCGAAGCTTGCCATGTGAGGGCTGGCGCCGCCTCTGGCGGTGCTCGCCCTCGGCCTCCAGCTCCAGAGCGGCAGTGGCTCCGAACTCATATACGTAGCCGCAGGAGAGACATGTGCTGTAAGCGCCGTGCCAGTCCTCTTCAAACAGCATAGACCCGCTGCACCGGGGACAATTCCTTGGCGGAGCAGTCTGCATCAACCCCATCTCCTATTCGCGTTACAACAAAAAAGCCATCCACCGGCTAACCGGTGTGGCCCCTCTGCCGCCGCCGAGGTTAGTTGACGGGTTCGGGTTGAAAGGCTAACCCTACTCGCCCGGAGGCGAGACTCACCCCAAATGCTTGTCCCCCGGTCTGCTTTACGCAGATTTGGCGTGTCGGCCGTTTGTGACCGCAAACACATATTATATTGGGGCCGCCAGGCTGTCAAGGCCGCGCGTATCTCCAGGAGGCAGTCTGGCGGCGTATGTTTGGCCGTTCAGTTCGCTATTCAACAACGGTGGCCGCCAATCCGTGTCCGTCCGCCTAATCGTACCCAAACCGGGCAGGGTTGAAGGCAGCAAAACTGTAGAGCCTTGACAAGCAATAGGGGCGATGCTAACTTCTAGCCACTGTCGCGCTAGGCTTTATAGCGCCCGGGTCACTTGAGCTGTAATGATAGTCGTCCCTTCTAATAGGCAGTTGCCCGCCCCAACGCTCCCTTCAGGCCGGGTCTAGGGGAGCTAGGCGTGCAGCAGTATATCCTGCGGCGAGTCCTCCTAAACCTGCTGGTCATATTCTTCGTGGCCACGCTTGTCTTCCTGCTGCTCCGGATAGACACGGACTTTGTGATATCTCAGCGTGCCCAGCAGACCCAGGTCACAGATCCGACGGCGCAGGAGCAGGCCAGAGACCTCGTGCGCAAGGACCTTGGCCTGGACGGCTCGATCATCGAGCAGTACGGGACGTACCTCTGGAACATTGCCCGACTGGACTTCGGCGAATCGTTTCAGGCCAAGGAGGACGTGCTAAGTGAGATCGGCGATCGGATCGGCCCCTCGCTGGAGTTGGGGCTGCTCCAGAT